>JAITAY010000235.1 GCA_031283915.1 Tannerella sp. | reverse complement strand
CGGAGATTGTCCTGAGCCATTTTCATGGTTTCCGACGTTGTCCACAACCAGTTCATGTCCATGTGTGCATGGCCGATGAGGAAAACGGTGTCTTTCTTTGTAATCTTTTGAGCTTTCGCGTCCTTGTTTCCGGGATTCGCAGCCGACAAAGCCATCCCGGCAAAACACATAATCAATAATAACGATAATCTATTCATAATACATAATATTTAATAAAATAATGGTACGTTTTCGGGTTAAATCTTTTTTTGAGGCGTTCTGGAAGGAATCCGCAAGTGCGGATTCTGTGTGGAAGCGTTCTGGAAGAAATCCGCAAGTGCGGATTCTGTGCGGAGACGTTCTGGAAGAAATCCGCAAGTTGGGATTCTGTGCTGAAGCGTTCTGGAAGGAATCCGCAAGTTGGGATTCTGTGCGGAAGCGTTCTGGAAGAAATCCGCAAGTGGGGATTCCCGCAAGTGGGGATTCTCCCGGACTGCCTTGCTTGTTCCCGCATTGCCCGTTTCCGCATAGCCCGTTTCCGCATTGCTTGCTGCATCGCAGAATTGAATTCGCATCTGTATACCGTTCAAATAATCTTTCATTTTCAACTGTGCTATTGAAATTGTTGTTTTTTCCAGACTTTGCTTATTTCCAGCGCCGCCGGTTTGGGATTCCCTTCAAAATCAATGATTGAAGTATTGACGGGGCATGGAAAGCAATCGTGCCCCATCCAGATGATGAACCCTCCACAACGTGGAAAGCGGTTTTTACAGCTTTTCAGCGCAATGACAAGGCCTTCGGATTGACGCTGCTGGCTCCATTCGACATATTGTTCGAGCGAGGCGGGCGCTTGCCCTCCGTGAGCGGAGAGATACTGATCCCAATCGATCCACCAGTTCACCGTCCGCCAGAGCGGGTTGGAGAGATCGGCAGGCAACGGGTTGAATATGCCGGCATATTTGCGTATCATTTCGGCCGACATCGCTCCCGGGACGCCTACTTCGGAATGAAACAGGGCGTCGCTTTTTCCCCAAAACTCCCGGACGTCGTCCATGTTTTGTTTATCGTCTTTGAACGGGAGAGTCCATGGGCCGTGCACATCCCAGTTGTTGCCGCTTCCGAAATTATCCCAGCCGGCATATATGGCCGGGCCGGACGGGCTTCCGGGAACAAACTTCCGTGTAGGGTCAAGCCGCAGGATCTGTTTTTTCATGCTCCCGATAAGAGGATGTTTGTCCGTTATCGGCGCAGTGTCGCCTTTTTCGTAAAGTTCGTTGCCGGCGCTCCAGAGCAGCAACGATGCGTGATGCCGGAGGCGCGTTACGTAATATTCCGCGATCCTGTTCATTGCCAATATCTCTTCCGCTCCTTCCGGAGGATAATTGTCCAGCCCCGACGAACTCAGTGGAAATTCCTGCCAGACAAGGATGCCCATCTCATCGCACAGGTCGTAGAGCCATTCTTTTTCGGGGAAACCGCCGCCCCATACACGTATGATGTTGAGGCCCAAATCACGGTAAGTCGTCAACAGCCGCCGGTAGTCGTCATCCTTCAGGTCGGCAAAAAGCGGGCTTACCGGCGTCCAGTTTACGCCTTGCAAAAAAGTTGGATTACCGTTGACGACGCAAATCCAGGGATCGGAATTGTCTGCCGCCCCTTCGCACTGCCGCCATTCGATATGCCTGAACCCTATCCGCCGTTCCGCCTGCTGCACAACGCCGCCCGTCTCATCCATAAGTTCGATATTCAGGCGATAAAGCGGTTGGTCTCCATTGCCGTTCGGGTGCCATCGTTTGATTTTCAGATTGTCCCATTTTATCCCGCCAGGCAGTTCGGCGGCGTCAAACGTTCCCTCGCGGACTGTTTTCCCTGCATCGTCGCTGAGCGCACAATGCACTTTCCCGCTGATTTTCCCGCCGTCGAAGGCAAGTTTGACGGTCAAATTCCCTTTGTCGGAACCGGGAAGCGCGCCGGCGACGACATCCGTCCCGGAGATAAAGCTTCGGCTGCCGTCTTTAACGACAAATTCCACTTTATCCCAGACGCCGGTCTGCACGATGCGCGGCACCCAGTCCCAACCAAAATTAAACCGTGGTTTCCAATCCCTTATTTTGGAAGTCCAGCCTATCTGGGCAAGGTTTTCGGGCGGACATTCAAATACGAAAACAAGGGTGTTGTTTTTCTCTTTCAGGTATTTGCCTGCCGGGAAGTCATACGGTATGAACGCATTTTCGAAGCGTCCCGCTTCCCGGCCGTTAATCATTACCAAGCCTTTATAATCCAGTCCGTGGCATCGCAGGACGGCGTTTTCACGGTTCGCAGCCGCCCATTCGTCGGGAATTTCAGCCGTAAAAAGCCAGTGGCGGTTTTCAACCCATTCGGAGGCGGTATAATCAAGCCCTATATTCCAGTCCGGCACAAACCCTGCCTTTTTCAGCGCATTGCGCACCGAGCCGGGCACGGCGGCATCTATCCCCTGAATTTCCGCCCATGTCCCGCTCAGGGATTCAAAGTTAAAATTCATTCGCCAGACATTCGGGCGGTAACCCCAGAGTTTCCATTCCAGGCCGGAAACATCGCGGACAGTCAACAGGGATGATATTTCCGCCCTGCCTGCCGCAGGAACCGCCATCAATAATCCGGAAATCACTAAAAATCTAAAATATCTCATCTTCATTTCTATTTTATTCGTTCATTAAGTAATCTCGAAACGGTTTTATTCTGTTCATTTCGCATCATTAAAAATATTATTCAATCCCGGGGACAGGCGGCTGCCCTTCGTGATAATCGTGTAACGGCCCCATTTCGTAAGTCGAAGGGCCGTATCGTAAGCCGGAACGTATGATTTCCTGCCATGTCAACGATTTTCCCGAATAAGCGGATTCGCGCCCCAAAACAGATGCCAGTGTGGAATAAGCCAAAAGTTCCGCCTGGTTGATTTGCCTGTTTTCACGGATTGATTCTACCAGATGGATGTGTTCCTGTTCGTATGGGTTTTTTACCGGTTTTTCGGCATAATTGTATTCCCACAATGCTTCTCCTCCGTAATTCGTTATTTTCACATTATCGTCCATATAATTCAGCCGGACGACGCCTTTCGTACCGTAAACCTGGTCGGAAAAATTCGCGTCGCAACCATTCATCTGGCGGGCTTCCGTCCACATCCGCCTGCCGCTCCCGAAGTAATAGTCAATGGTGAAAAAGTCGTATATATCTCCCGTCAGACGCCTTGCACGCCCGCCGTAGCCGACAGCCCGTTCGGGACACTCGTCCATAAACCACAGGGCAATGTCGATGAAATGAATAGCCTGGTCGACCAGATGATCGCCGCTCAACCATTTTATATTGAAAAAATTACGGATACAGTATTCCATATCGCTCCATTCCGCCCGGGGCAGTTTGTGCCACATGGCGCCCTGATTGGAATGAGCCGATGCACAGATCACATCGCCGATAAGACCGTTGCGTACATGCAGGTAAGCCTCCCAATAATCGCGGCGATGACGGAGATGCGTCCCTGCCACCACTGTTAACCCTTTACGTTGAGCAACCTTTGCTGCGGCTATTACGGCGCGTACGCCGACAGGGTCAACGGCGCAGGGCTTTTCCATAAAGACATGCTTACCGGCTTCCACGGCTGCGGCAAAATGTTCGGGACGGAAATGCTGGGGCGTACAAAGCAAAACAACGTCTGTTTCAGGCATGGACAGTACCCGTTTGTATGCATCAAACCCGATAAAACAGTTCGCGTCGGGTACTTCGTTACGAAACTCCTCCCTTAATCTCTTCCGACAACGATCCATCCGGTCGGGAAAAACGTCGGCCAGCGCGATAACCGACAGGCCGTTCCCCGCCATCAGAAACTGTGCGGCAGCCCCCGTCCCGCGGTCTCCGCAACCGATAAGCGCCGCCTTGAGAGGCTTCCCGTCAGGGGCCTTATCCACAAACGAAAACATCCCCGCTTCTTCCGGCGTAACTTCAGGCGCGTTATCCTTGCACGAAGCGAAAGCGACAGAGGATACCAACGGCAATCCCATCCCTGCCAGCGCCGAACTTGTAATAAAATCTCTCCTTTTCATATTTTTATTAATAATTTTAATCTATTGAATATCCACAGCCGAAGGCGGCAATACCGTCTTTCCCCATGAAGTAGCATCCGGCGTCATGTTGAATTTCAATTCCGCACCATTGCTTATATCATTATGTCTAAGCCATGCCTTTTTCCAACTCTTACCGTTCAGGCTTGCCGACTTTACATATACGTTTTCTTCCGAAGCATCGTTTCCGTAAATCACAATCTTTTTCCCGTTTTCCATCTGTAAGGTAACTTTTTTATAACGAGGACCGTTGACCATATAAAAATCCTGACCGGCTACGGGGAAAAATCCCAATCGCGAAAAGATAAACCAACTGCTCATAGCGCCCGAATCGTCATCGCCCGGATAGTTTTTCCTTGTGAAAGTTTTAGATACTTCCCGGGCATAATAAGATGTCAGATCAGGACGTTTGCCGTAAGCGAAAAGGAAAGGTGCAAGAAAACACGGTTCGTTATAGATTTCTATCCTGTTGGCTACGTAATATTCAAGCCGTTTGATAAAAACATCCTCTCCTCCCATAAGTGCAATCAGTTCCGGCATCTGATGAGGAGCATAAAAAGAATACGTCCAACTGTCGCCTTCGTAGAAATGCAGGCTGAATGGTCCCAAGGGATTGGTTTTGGGGTCAAGGGCGACAAAATTACCTGCCGAATCTTTCGATTGGATAAAACCCCGGAAGCCTTCACTGATAACACTGGCATCCCAAAGGTTTCTCCAACCGGAACTTCTCTTCAAAAAACCGGATTGTTCATCTTTTTTCCCCAAACCTCCCGCTACCACCGAGGCACAATAGTCGTTGTACGCAAATTCAAGGGTCTTGGAAGCAGTGGCATGAGACATGACTGGAATCGAATTATAAACGACCCACCCCCTGTCATTTTCCCTGTAAAAGGGCGTTCTTCCCGAAACGGTCGCATGCCCTTTCTGCACTTCGTACGCTTCGTTCCATTCAATACCGGAAACGTTTTTCACATACGCATCGGCAATTAACACATCCACAGCGTCGCCACCCTGTATCATATCGCCTGTGCCACATATCATCGCATCGCTGGCATAGCCATAATGTTTGTACAGTTCGCAAAATGAACGGATATTATCCCGCACGACACTTTCCTTTATCAGCGTCAGCAACGGAAACAGGGTACGGTAAGTATCCCACACGCAAATGTGGTCGTCATAAAACGAACCGGCATAATTCCAGGGACAATCGCCGGTCCTGTCTTTAGGAGAAATCAACGCATGATAGAGGCAAGTATAAAACAGTGTTTTTTCATCACCGGAAACAGTTTCGTCATCAATCAGGATGCTGCTCAAGGCTTTATTCCATATATCCGCCGCATCCAATTGAACCTTGTCGAAATCCCATCCGGGTATTTCTTCTTCAAGAAAATGTTCCGCATTGGCTATGCTCTTTGTAGATATGGCTACTTTCATGAAAACCTTTTCATCTTTTACCGTATTGAATTTCAAGTAACAGCCAATGCCGTCGCCCGAAATGGAATCGGTTTGTCCGTACAATTTTCGCTCGTGGTTACGGAACATGCCATAACTTGTTGCCGGTTTTCCGAACCGGATTGCATAATAGATTTTCATTCCATGGCTGAAATACCATCCGTCATTCAGTACAAGGTAACCCGTGAGGGAATTTGTTCCGGAATTGTAACCGGCTGTGGCAAAAGTAGATTTTGCCTGCAGTGTATGCGAAGGATAAATGACCAAACTTGATACGCCATCAGTCGTTTCGGGATAAGTGAAACGGAAAATGGAAGCATGTTGCGCCGAAGCAATTTCTGTCCTTATACCAAACTTTGTCAAATTGACCGTATAATAATCCGGACGGATTTCTTCGTCTGACTTTCCGGAATCGTGAGCGGTGGGAACATTGTCATCCCAACAGTCAAGCCCGGTTTGCGGAGAAACAAGGAAATTGCCGTACCGGTAAACCGAGCCGGTATTGATTACCGTGAAACCATTTATCGGACGGTTCGCCGCATATCCCGTATGAGGCGAATCGGGGGTATGTGGACATGGACGAATGGAACCAAACGGTAAAGATACACCGAACGAACATTTGCCTACTTCTATTCCAAGATGCTGGTCTACATACTGTAACAAGTCTCTAACTTCAAGTGAAGCGATTTCTTTTTCTCCGGCACAGGAAAATAGATAAAAAATAAAAATACCGAAAATCATTTTTTTCTGTTTCATACTTTTTCTATTATTTGGTATAAAATTTATTTTGCTTGAGAACGGCTCTCTTTTTCAACGGTTTCGACCCGTTGCAGCCAGTATCCCCAGTGGTCGTCGACGAAGCCGATGACACGTTTGGGAGACCAGTCATCACGATAGAGGCTGAAACTGTCGCCGGAGTTGTTCGTTACACTGACAAATTCCCATCCGAACCGCGTTCCCTGCGCCAGCGTATTCTCCAGGATTTTCTCCAGCTGGGTGGCCGTATACTGCGTGAAGTCGCTTCCGTTAAAGGTCATGTGTTCGCTGACCGCCCAGTCTTTCCCGGCCTGCCTGATTACCTGCCAAACCCTGTCATACGCTTTCTGATTTGGCGTATTGGTTGGGAAATACCATGTCCAGTTTACCTGAATAATATCGGGGGCGGTCAAAGCCGACAGAAATTCGACCGGATTACCGTCCCGCCTGAACTGTTCGGCTTCGTTTGCATCCAGATAATCCACTGCAATACAGGCTTGGTTACCGGCAATTTCGCGGTATGCAGCCGCATCTCCGTCAATCCATTCGGCCAGGAACTGCGCCCGGAACCTGTTCCATGTTTCATTCCTGATAAACGATTCGGGAATGGGAAACGAAGCCGGCATTTCGGACGCGGCATCGGTAATGTTGTTTGCCGCCCTCCATGCCTGATAGGCTTTTTTCGCATGTTCACCGTAACACAGGTTGATTGTCCCCATATACTGGGGTTCTACGGTCGTCTCGAAATACAGTATCTTCCTGGTATCAAGTCCCCTCGCAAGATTCCTGATATACTCGCGAGCCGTTGCCCGGTATCCGGGATGAAAAATGGAAACCACATCACTGCCGAATCCGTATTCCGTATCTTTCACCCTTTCACCCTTGTCGTTAACGGCATAAGCATCCGGATAAAGTTCCCGGAATCCGGCAGGGATTTGCCCGCCACCCACAGCGTATGTTTCTACCGACAGACAAGGGTACATCCCTTTTTCATAAATGGCATTAATCAATCTGTTTAACGGGTCAAACGACTTATCAATCACCCCGTCTCCGTTTAAATCGAACTGATGCCAGTAACAATTCAATTCCAATGTATTATAATATTTCCCCCGGAGTATGTCAAGATTGTCAATCAGTCGGTTTACCTGCGTTTCATTGGAAAAATCAACCAGAGGTTTACCGATTTTCAGGAATACCCATTGACCGTCAAGAAAAAACTTTCCATCTTTTATTTCCCAAAGATTGTAATCCACAACAGGATTGGGATCTATTCCCGGATTGGGAACTTCCTCCATCGAAGAAGGATTCTCTTTCTTATCCGACTGTTCGGAACGGCATGACGGAATAAGAAAACAAATGATTAAACTGATTATAAACTGTTTCATACACAAATAATTGAGAGAAAATTCTTAATTCTTAATTTCCGATAGCATATCCGATTTCCGAAGGAGGCGCATCCTCGGCTCGGCTTCCCCATTGCCTGTTCGGTTCGTTACCCATTACAAATTCAAGGACGCCGCCGCCGGCAAGGTCGCTGTGCGTGAACCATGGTTTGGTCAGCGGACGGCCGTTAAGCGTCGCCGCCTGTATGTATTTGTTTTCGGCCGAATTGTTTTTCGCAACAACAGTAAACATTTTTCCACCGGGAAGTTGAATCGTAATTTTGTTGAAAACAGGGCTTCCGACGGCATATACCGGAATACCCGGAGTAACAGGGAAAAAGCCCATCATGGAGAAAACGACGAAAGCGGACATACCCCCGCCGTCCTCATCGCCCGGAATGCCAAACAGGTTGTCGGTAAAAAAAACATCGAGCAGCATCCGGATACGCTTCTGCGTTTTCCACGGACTGCCGAGGTAATTATAGAGATAGGGGATATGGAAACTCGGTTCGTTGCCCATCGAAAACTGTCCGACCATCCCCGTGGCATCGGGCTGTGTCGTCCAAAACTCCCATTTCGATTTGCCGAGCGGTTCGCGGAAAAGCCGGTCGAGGCAGGCTTCGGCCTGTTCGCGTCCGCCCATCAGGCGGAACAGTCCGTTCAGGTCGTGCTTGACGTCCCAGTTGAACGTATAGGCGTTGTTCTCGGTAAAGTATTCGCGTCCCGCAAAGCGTGGGTCGAAGGGTTCTATCCAGTTGCCCTCCTTGTCTTTGGGCCACATGAAGCCTTTATCCGTGCGGAAAACATTACGGTAAAACGCAGCTCTTTTCAGGAATAATTCGCGGTCGTGCGGGAGATTCAGCTCGCCGGCGAGCATGGCGATGCACCAGTCGGAGTAGCTGTTGACCGTCGTGACGGCTACCGCCTGCCGCTTTTCCCATTTTGTATCAACTTGAGGGATAGTTTCCTGTTCGCCCGGAGGCAATCCGGGTAAATAGCCCCGTTCGTTGTAAAAATCGTCGAGCGGCGTCCTTGGACCGTTATTCCATGGAAGAAGCGTCCGGTCGAGCGAGTTTTTACGGACGCCTTCATAAGCCGTTTGCAGGTCGAAGCCGCGAAGACCCTTATACCAGGCATCGGCAAACCATACGGCGGCATAATTGCCTGTCATTGCAGGCCAGTCGCCCGTCAGTATGGCGAACGACGGTATCGTCCCGCCCTGTTCGTACATCCGTATATAGGAACGGATTTGGTCGGTAACCATTTGCGGATTGAGGATGGTATGCAGCGGCTCGTGTGCAATATGCAAATCCCACAGCCAGTTATCGACATAAAACGGCTCTGCGGATTCATGCGTCTTGTGGTCGTAATTGCTGTAATAGCGTCCGTATTCATTGATATCGACCATCCGTTCGTAACAGCGGTAAAGGGCTGTATAAAAAACTCTTCTCTGCGCCGGCGTACCTCCCTCGACCTGAATCTGCGACAGCGTGTTTTCCCATGTCTGCCGGGCTGCGTCCTTCACTTTTTCAAAATTGTTATCCGGTATTTCTTTCAGCAGATTTTCCTTTGCCTGTTCTTCGCTTATAAACGAGATGCCGTATCGGAACGAAACCGTTTGGGAATTACTGCCGAATCCCAGCATGACGGCATCCTTACCGCTTTCGTCGCGATAGATGCTCCCGGTAATGTCGGCGTCGGTTTCGGCATAAAGATACGCTTTCATCCCTTCAAATTCTTCATAACCGCTTACGGTTCGCCGTCCGGAGACGTTGAAAGCGCCGTTACGGTTGAGCGCCGTCAATCTTAGATATTGCGGCTGTCCGCCCTGAAAAGCGATACGGAAGATGCCGCTTTTCTTTTCGGGAGCAAATTCTATCCGGCATCCGTTTTCGCCCAGAGTGGCGGCGTAATAATACGGCGTTGTCGTTTCGCGGTCGAATACGGCAGGTCTTGTCCAGCTATCGGGTGTGATAGCTTCATCCCACGGCATCAGCCCAAACACCCAAAGCGTCCGGTGCGAAGCGTTTGTCAGCGGGAAATATTGAATCCGGTCGTCTAACTGGTCGTTTTTCATCGGGTAAACCCGTATCATCTGATTTGGAAGATGTACGGCCGGTCGCGTCGGCTGCAATAGTACGCCTACCCCGCCGATGGTGGGATCGACATAGTTGACGACAGCATCTTCCTTATCCTGTTTGCATGCAAACAGGATAAGGAATGGAATTAAAATGTTAAATACTTTCGTTTTCGTTTTCATGTGTACATTATTTAATTTTTTAACGCTAAGGCTATATGAAACGCAGTTCGGAAAGAACCTGGACTTCCCAGTTCCGAAATTCCGCATTATCCGGGATATGCCGTTCCGCGTCGATGTATTCCCGCACATACTTTTTCATTTCCTCATAAAAAGTCTGATGAGCTTTGTAAACCGGCTGTTCCACATTATTTTTGTCAATCATCCAGTAGCTGCGGCCTTCGTTGTCGTACATCTCCCGGTAGAGGATAAAAGGACATCCCCATTCTATTCCGGCTTTCATCACATTTAGCGAACAGTAGGCCTGTTTTTCCGGATAGTCATACTGCGGGAACCCATATTCGCCGATAAACACACGTTTCCCTTTCAGGCGTTCCTTCGCTTTCATGTTTTTTTCGATATAATCGAGGGTATTAAACAGCGTATTCTTCAGTTCCGGATACTGGAAAACCTCCGTATCGGAAACTGTCGCATTTACGGCGTCGTCAACCGCTTTCTGCCGGATATTGTACCAGTCGATCATTCCCTGTATCCTGACTGTGTCGATGCGTTCCTGCGTAAAGCTGAAACTCCCCAGCAGCAACCAGTCGCCTTCCCGGTGGCCAATATAAAACTTTTTTCCGGTTCCTTTGAACCGGATTCTGAAATATTCGGCCAGATCCCAGATGGCCTGATATTCCATTTCCAATTCTTTTTCAGACATGCCATCCGTCCAGTCTACCTCAGGAGTAGCCGTCCAAAGTAAAATATAGGAGAAATCCATATCCAGCATGGCCTTCACCGCAGGCTCCTGCGAAGCAATGACTGACGGCGGGGCATGCCTGAATATTTCAGGAGTTTCCGTATTGTATGCGTTCTCCTGCCAGGCCGGATTCAGGGAGATTTTCAGGATATTGGAACCCATTGCAATGATACGTTCCGCCGTTTCTACCAGTATCGGCTTTTCCGTAAACTTGTAGATTGCGCCTATGGTTTGGGTTCCAACTGTCAGATTGTATCTGTTATATTCCTTGAGCATTTCGTCCGTCCATACCGATGATTTCTTGCAGGACGGGAAGACAGCAGCAAGAAACAGTCCAAACAATAAAATTCGTTTCATAATTACATTTCTTTTTTTTAATTTCAATTTCGTTCCTTTTTTTCATTCACTGCCATGATTATCTTTTACAACGGCATTGCCCGATTGATCGTCAATCCTGACTTTCCCCCTGACAATATTGCCGGTCACAACGGCTCGCGACACTTTTTCGCCAATGAATATCTGCGGGCTGTCGGTCATGAAATTACATCCGCGAATGATGACGTAGCCGCCGATAGCCCGGATGGCATTGCGTCCTTCACGGTTATGATCCCATTGCATGAAGATACAGTCGGAAAAAGTCGCAGTTCTCCGCCCGTCGATAATGGCCTTCTGGTTACAATGCCCCCAGAAGGCGCAGTTGGAGAAGGTTGTATTCCCCTCGTTACCGGCGCCCACCACCATCGGATTTTCGTCATCCATTGCAACAAATTCGCCGTTGGAAATCAACAGTCCCATCGGAGCGCTTTTCTCAACCAGCACCGACGTATGGCAGGCGTCGGCGCCTGTTTCCAGGAGATTGCCGTTGCAAACGCCTGTATTACTGCCTCCGAACTTGTAACCGACCCTGTATCCGAAACAGAACGTATTGAGCACGTAATGCCAGTCTGTACGTTCAAAAATGAACGCTTCTCCATTCGCTTTTTGCCGGTTGAACAGCGCCGGTTTCATACTCCGCCGTTCCATACAAAGAGTACCTGCACTCAACATATTTGATTTTTCTCTATTCATTTATATTATTATTTCTTTTCAACTGCTTTTTAAAATACGATTAATAAAATGATTATAATAAAAACAACAAGTCGCCAAACCGATTAACTACAAACTTAAATTACGCCTTCATTTCTCCTGTTTTTTCAAGTTAACTTCCTTGAAGCAAAAAAGGCAGATGAAATTTATCCGTTACATGCAGGCGGATAAAAATTTCTCCTGAAAATTTCAGGGGGGAAGTAATTTATAAAAGGACAAAATAATTTTCTTTCTTTTCTCATGATATTTAGTATCAAGTTTATGACCATTTAAAGAATAAATCCGGCCTGCACAGTCATCAACAGTCGGGAACAGTCTAATTTGCCAAACCGATTGACTCAATCATGTAAACCAAAATCTCTTTCAAAACGACAGCAAATGAAGAAAGTATTTTCTTTCCGTGCAACATAAATAACATTAATTGATCATAAATAATGCAAAGCATCATTGAATGTATCATATCGGATCGACATAGTTGACGACAGATTTTTGAGGCAGCCTCGTTTTTTCATCTATAAATTATGCCGGATATTTTTAAAGATCTGTGTATAATTTGAAAATTTCATGTATATTTGCCGTATGAAATAAACGAGTAAAGATATGGCACATTATTTAGATCCTAAGAATGACCTTACGTTCAAGCGAATCTTCGGCGAACATGAAGAGTTGTGTGTGAGTTTGCTCAACAAT
>JAITAY010000205.1 GCA_031283915.1 Tannerella sp. | reverse complement strand
ATGCTTCCAACCCGACAACCGTCAACCTCAATTTTCCGGTCGGGTTACCGGCAGGGACTTATACGATTCTGGAGGCTACCGGTACCATCAAATATGGCACGGACAACAAAGGTGTGATTCTCGGCAAAATCATCAATCTCGGTCATCGCCTGTCAACAGAGTCAGCAGAGATTCAATACGAACAAGGGGCGCTCAAAATCAAGCTCACTGCCTCTAACCGCAATCTCGTCTGGAGCGCCGGCACGCTCGACAGCAAGTGGCATTACTCCGGCAGCGCGGTTACCGACGAATCCAACTGGATACTTGCCGACGACCCGTACAAAGACGACCGCATCGCTTTTCTGAACAACGACTTCGTGACCTTCTCCGGCGCCGCGCCGCAGACCGTGGATGTGGACGCCGCGGCAACCGTGGCAGGTCTCACCGTTTCCGGCGGCAATTACACGTTCTCCAACGCCCAAATTACGGGTGGTGCAAGCGCAGCCGCTACGGGCGTACTCACAGTTGCGGGTGCGAATACGCAGGCAACCTTTAACAACGCGCTCGATTTCGAGAGCTGTACGGTTACCGGCGGTGCCACCCTTATACTCGGAAATGCATCGAATACGTTCGCCGGCGGTGTAACCGTTGACGGCAAACTGAAACTCAATCACGCCGACGCGCTCAAGTCCGGCGATGTGACGCTGCAAAACGGCGCAACGCTCGACCTTGCTCATAGCGGCGCCGGCAAATATACGATTGCCTCTCTCACCGCCACAGATAACGCAACGCTCGACTTCGGCAACCTTAATACCCTTGCCGTGAGTGGAGCCGCTGACTTCACGGGTGGCGCCGTCCGGCTTGGCATAACATTGGCGCCGGGACAAACCGTGGATGCCATCGTAGCTGATGGAAGCATCACAGGATCAACTTTCACGACCGGCGGCAATTACATGGTGGAAATCGTTGACGGAAAGATTCTGCGCATCAGTCACCTTGTGGCCACTTACGGACAGACGCTGGCAGACGTGCCGCTGCCCGCAGGCTGGACGTGGGACGAGCCGTCCACCACGCCGGCAGGTGATGTCGGTACGCATACGCATACGGCTTCCCGAACAGATGCTCCCGCCGTCAGCGGCCAGCCGTTCTCCATCACTGTGGCGCCTGCGACACTGACCTTTCCCGTCCTCCAGGACACGACCGTCGTCAGCCATGAGGGGAACTACCTGCACGATTTCCCGTTGCTTCCGGGCTATGCCTGGGCGGAACCGGATCGCTGGATTGCCAATTGCGGTACGTACGAGCTGAAGGTGATCTATACGCACCCTTCAAACAATTATAAACCGGTTGAAGGCTGGGTGACGGTAACGATCCCGTGTTACGCGGTTCCTGGCTCGCAGAAACGCCAGGTATTTCTCCCGCAGGTGCCGGGTATGACGAGTAATCCTCCGGCGGGTGTTCACTACGTGGCAAGCGGTACGGACTTCATCTTCACGTTAACACCGCAGGCGCCGATGCAGGGGCTTTCGCGACCGTCGTTGACCGTCGAGACCGTCCCCAAGACCGACGTCCTTATCACGCCGCAGGCCGATGGTTCGTACACCGTCCGCATCCCGGTCGGGATACCGAACATCCAGATAAAGATTCAGGTAAATACGCTCGAGACGGCGAACGAAACGGTTCCGACAGCCAGGGTATGGGCTGGTGACCGGACACTGTACATCGCGGCCGCAACCGCCGGCGAAGCACGGGTATATGCTGTAACCGGACAACTGCTGAAAACACTGCCGCATCTCGCTGGCGAAACGGTGACAGCGCAGTTACCGCTTGGGATGTATATCGTGGTGGCGGAAGGAAAGGCGTACAAGATCATGATCGGAGAATGATTTTTCCGCGGACGGATTCATCTGAATGTAAGTCCGGGGAATGATATGAATGAAAGGCTGTGCGGCATTGTCCGTTCAGCCTTTTATTCATTGTACTTATGCTGTTTATATTTTTACCGGCTTTGTATCAAAGCCTCCGGATGAAAAGCCTGTTTAGCGGTCATCATCCGGTCATGTTTGCAGGCGCTTTGATACCACCCGTTATTTTTGACGGGCTGTAAGCTTTTAATGGGGGACTACTATACTGCGCGCGATATAGTTTTGTGCATAAAGGGGCGTTGTTAATGATTAATGGTTAATGGTTAATGATTAGTGGATAGTAGAGGGCGGTTGGCAGAAAAGCGGCCGTTGGAGGGAAAGGCGTAAACGTGAGGGTTTGAGCGGACAGCTTCGTCGTATCACAGAACTACCGACTACTATTCTACTAACCATTAACCACTAACCATTAACCACTATTTAAAATGCGCTCAACGTATACGCAACAAGAGGAGTTGTGACTTTTATTTTCATGTGCTTGGAAATCGCGGAATATTCATTTAATTTTGCGCCCACTAACAACAAACAGTAATGTTCAGCATAGATAATTTTGATAAGGAAATCAGCGCCGTTATCGTCCGGCGTGGAGAGGAATATTTTGAGAGTGGGGCGGTATCCGCGCTCGAGGAAACGGGCAACGTATGGTCTGCCGAAGTGTTGGGAACAGACGATTACAGGGTAGAGGTGCGACTGGACGATAAAGGGACAGCCACCGACTGGTCGTGCGACTGCCCGTATGACGGTTCCGTTTGCAAACACGTGGTGGCCGTGTGTTTTGCCATCCGGAAAGAAAAGGGGCGTGGCGGTGTACGGTCTTCCGCAAAAAAGACAAAGAACGATTTCGCTGCCCTGCTCGACAAAATCACGCGGGACGAATACAAAGATTTCATCCTCCGTTATGCGGCGGCGGACAAGGATTTCAAGACGAGATTCGAACTGTCATTCAGCGAAAAAAGCAATGTGGATGCCGGGAAAAAGTACGGTGAACTGATACGAAAAATCATGCGCCGTCACTCCGACGGTGGATTTCTTGACTATCGCGCATCCATAAAGGTTTCCAGAGAGATCGGACAGCTTATTCGTGAAGGGCAGGAAATGATTGCCGGCAGGAACTTCCTCGGCGCCGTTTCTCTGGCAGAGGCTTGCCTGAAAGAAGTGTCGGAGGTTATCGGCGAGTGCGACGATTCCAGCGGCGAACTGGGAGGTACCATGGTCGACGCGATCGCACTGCTGGATACCTGTGCCCGTTCGGAAGATGTCGCTATCGGGTTAAAGGAACGGATATACACTTTCCTTGAAACCGAATTACAAAGGGATACCTATTTCGACTATGGAGATTTCGGGGATGATATGTTTGCTGTTTTCAGGCATCTTGCCATACAACTTTCACACACAGATGAATTTGTTCAGTTCATAAATAAGAAGGTAACGAAGTATCAGACTGTCGGTTCCTACAGTAGCGAATACCGCAGGGAGTTCTTTTTGAAGCAGTTGATCGACTTCTACCGGGAAACCGGCCGGAAAGAAATGACAGAAAAACTGGAATTGAAGCATCTGGATATTGTGGAGATACGGCAGCAGAAAGTGCGTCAGGCGATAGACAACCATGATTTTCAGACAGCCAGGCAACTGATAAACGACGGCATCCGGATTGCCGAAAACAGGAATCATCCGGGAACAACGGCCGGATGGCAGAAAGAACTGCTGCGCATCGCCGTTCTGGAAAACGACACGGACACGATACGGCAATGGAGCCGTTATTTTGCCTTCGACCGCGGGTTCAGTGCAGAATACTACCGGCAATGGAAGCAGACTTACTCCGCTACCGAATGGCCGGCCATACTGGAAAAGCTGATTGCCGACAAGATAGCAGCCGTTGACCAAAAGTTCACCGACCGGAAGACGACATTCTACGGTCATTCGCGGAAGGAATATCATTCCGAACTTGCTCCTGTGTACATCGAGGAACAGATGTGGGACAGACTGTTACTTCTGGTGCAGTCCGAATGCAGCCTGAACGTGCTGTCACGGTATCATTCTTATCTGGCGAAACGTTATCCCGCAGAGATGCTGGAAATGTATCTTCCTGCATTGACAAAGCTGGGAGAAAATGTGAGTAACCGAAACGAGTATGCCGATCTTGCCGACCGTATGCAAAAGGTGATGAGCGACATTCCTGAAGGAAAAAACCGGATACAGGAACTAGCCCGCGCTTTGATGGCGAAAAATCCCCGGCGGCCAGCTATGATTGATGAACTGAAACGAATATCCTACCCGCAGAAACCATAACGCTGTGCTTTAGCAGAGCATAACGCGAATGCCCGTTGAGTTCACTCCTCAACGGAATTATACTGCGCATGGGAAGATTTTGCGCAAAAATAGACGTTGTTAATGATTAATGATTAATGATTAATGATTAGTGGATAGGAGAATAGCGGTCGGTAGCGTCGTGACAGGACGAAGCTGTCCGATCAAACCCTCACGTCTACTCCTTTCTCTCCTAACGCCGTTTACCTGCCAACCTCCCTCTACTAACTCCGGTGTAACTAACTTGTATCGTATTGAACTACAGGCATTACACACTTATATTTTTTTACGAAAAGAGACTTTCAACAGCTACTTTTTATCGGACTACGCTCGCGGAGTTGGGGGACTACTATCTACTAACTACCCCTTTCTTCATAAAATGATACCGTGTACAGTATATATTTTGCGCGGCGTAATTTTGTGAGAAACGAAGATGGCAGAAGGCCATGAGTACACCGGCACAGAGCAATTACCCCTGATGCGGGGATGAAACGTGCACACACGTGCGACCATTTGAAATGCCCCATGTAAAGCCAGGTCATAGGCCGGCAGGGGTGTTACAGGTCAGCCGGGGATTTATCTGGATTTGGTCAGAAATGCTTTTTTGAAAACGATCCGCTGTCCGTCCGGGTGGTAGCATTCGGCATAAAAAATGTATACATCCGGTGGGAGGCGGTTCCCGTCCCGTCCGTAACCGTCCCAGCGAAATTCACATTCCTGCCCGGACAGTTGGTTGTTGGATATCTCCGCGAGCTTCCTTCCCTCCGTCGAAAAAACTTCCATCTTCAGACGGTAACCCGCCTTGTCTGCCCTGTAAGTAATCACATATTCATCTGTTTCAGGAACGTATCTCGGCGGCAGCAGCGAAACAGATTTGTCTTTATCCGGTGCGCTGTCACTGTATTGCGAATTTCGACAGCCGGGTGTACCGTATCCGGCGGCGGCAGTAGCCGACGTCCAGTTGGATGCGTCCTGCGTATCTGCTTCCGGCTGAATGCGCTCCAGAGAAACGCCTTTGGGGTTTCGGATGGCGTCATTGTGCCATTTGGAGGAATAACTGATTTCGTCGATAACAATCCTGTCTTTTGTCCGGCACAAGACCAGATCGGCGCCGGCGTTGCTCAGTTCCGGCAACTTCAGTGCGTGGATGGCTTCCGGCACGGAGGTGGAATAAAAACTCAGTACGCCTTCGCGATTGCCTGTCAAAACAACACAGGCGCCCGGCGGCAGCGGTTCGGTGATGGAAGACAAGGCATAGCGGGTACGTAATTCGCCGTCCGCGCCCCGGGTTGCGACCGACAGCCCGATCATGCGCAATGTTCGGCCGGAACGGTTGTACAGTTCGATATACTCGCTGCCTCCCGGGAAAGGCTCCGGAAGGATTTCGTTGAAGATAAAGTCTTTCTCATAAATGATCCAGTCTTCTGCGGGTACCTTCCCGTTTTCATCCGGACGACCGGGGATGTATCTGAGCGAATTGACCGTTCCGGGCGTCCCTCCGCGGATGTCGTTAGACAAATACCAGTCGCCGGCGCTGTCTCGCTCCCACGAGTATGGCTCTGCCGCCTCCGCATAGTCCGCAACATCCATAATAACGCCGGCGGAATTGAGTAATTGCAGTGTTTTGCCATCATTGGCCAAAGCAGCAGGGAATGTCGCCACAGGAATAGCGATTCCTCCGGTATCGACATGAATCTCACGTCCGCTGCGGAACAGAACGGCATAACTGTCCGGCGGCAACAGGCTGTCCGGCAAGGCTACCGCCCGCCCGTCGTAAACAAATGACCACCCTTTTAGGGAAATCAGATTTCCGGAAGCATTGTAAATTTCTATGTATTCCGTCTCCGGGAATG
>JAITAY010000008.1 GCA_031283915.1 Tannerella sp. | reverse complement strand
ATGTTTTTTGCCATCCAACGACTGAAAATGCGCGCATACCGGGGTATGTAAGCATTTTCAGGAGGAAGTATGGTGAAAAACAGACCCGTAAATGGGTGGTTTATTTTCAGACAGTTCCTTACTTTGTGTTCAGGCGGTAGCTGAGACCCAGCGTGCCGTAGATGTGGTACATTTTGAACGGAATACCCGTAAAATCCGACGGAAATACCGGATTCAATCCCCAGGCAATTTGCCCTCTTACGGCAAATCGCCGGTTGAAACTCCATTCCCCGGCGACCAGCAAACCGTAGTCGAACGAACGCTGTTTGTCCGAGAAATCAAACGAAGCGTAGTCTACAATCGTCTTTTCTCCCACCGGACTGCCCCGGCGAATGTATCCGTCGGATGCAGTGCCCTTGAAATTGGCGCTGTACAGATGACCCACATACATCCCGGCCTGAACTTCCCAGCGTTCGCCAATCCGGTAAGTGGCCGCAACCGGCAACGTGAGGAAAGAATTGTGTATCCGCGTCGTGTTTTTCCCCGTGAAATTTCCCGTATACTTCTCTCTGTCCATTTCGATTTCAGTATAGAGATTCTTCACCCGGTCGTTTGCATCAAAGCCCTTGTAATCAAACGTGATCTGTGCGGAAATACCCCACCGGTCATTCAGCCGGCGGATGACTTCCAGCGCCGCGTGCGGGGAAAGTGCAGGCGGCGAAAAGGAAACCGTCCGTATTTCCGCAGGCAAAGGCAGGGGAGAGGTCCCGCCGATATTGAAACCTCCGTTGATTTTGTACTCCCATCCGGGCGTCTTCCCTTGCGCCTGAAACCGGCACATGAGAAAACACAGCAATATCATTGCCGCCCATACGCTGTATGGTATTTTTCTTTTCATCTCAATGGTCTGATATTTCGTAATACAAATTCAGGTCGTCGACGATCAGCGTGTTTCCCGGACGGCCTTCATAAAACTGTCCTCTGCTGCTGGAGGCGCACACGATGGTCAACTTGTACTGTTGATTCTGCAATTCTTCCCACGAAAAAGGCGTCGGGAAGGCATAGTCAAAATGCAGTTCAAAGAAAACCGGCTGGCCGGTCACAAGTTCTTCTTCTCTGATTTGAGCACGCGCAATGATTTGAGGCGAATGACCGATATTGTCGCCATACAGGAATTGAGCCTGCCCCTCGCCGGCCTTGAACAGTACCGCGTAAATGTCGCACCGGTCGTGTTTTGTTCGGTCGCGAGTCCCGTCCGGCAGGATATAGTCTTCCGTTCCTTCCCTGAAGAGAGCGTATCCGGTGAGTCTGGTCGGCTTTCCGCTGTCGAAGGGAACGCCGAAGAAAATTGATCTCAAGGGATTGGTCAACCCCGTCAGCGCATTGAAACCGCCCAGGTAAACGGAACCGGCCATGCAGGGAATGAAAACGGCTCCTCCGGCGATGCTGCCCGGCCCGATCATCGTCCGCAGTTCCACGGCAGAACTCCCGTTGAGCCTCGCCTTGCGGACAGGATATTCTTCGGCCGGCTTTCCCGGACTGCTCCAGGCTATCGCCGCACCGTTGTTGCTCGAATACCATTGCAGCGTACCTTCCTTCGGGTTTTCATACAGGAAACCTGCCGTGTGCCTGACCCAGGTCTCGAAACCGAACGTTTCCGGAAAACTCTCCACCTGCGTGACGGCATACAGTTTGGCATATTGCCGGCTCTCGGAAGTCACCTTGATGTAAAACAGCGTATCGGTTGCCTGCGGATTGGAAATCCGTTCCCACGTCGCGCCCGGCGACACCTCAAGTTGTGTGATGGCTGAATCCCTCAGATTGACATTTACCCTCGGATAGGTTACCACGTAATCATTATAGATCTCCACCTCTCCCGTTCGCAAGCTGTTTTTCGGGAAAACAAGCGCAAGAATGTCCGCCTCCGGGTTCGGAGCCTCTTCCTGAATGCAGGAAGCCGCAAGCATCACCGTTACGGCAATACTTGCGGCCATGTACCGTCGTTTCGGCAGGTTCATTGTTTCTGCCCTTCGAAAGTAACCGCCACGCTCCCTATGGCCGGAACCTCTACATTTATATGTATAGACGCTTTCCCGCCTCCGTCAATCGTACCGTCTACAACTACCGGTACCACTACCGGAGCTGCTTCCGTACCCATGTTGAACGTCGTATTTCCCGAAATCCGGTATAAATTGCCGGTATATACCACTTCCGTGCTGCACTCAATATTGACGGGCAATCCCAAAACGGTTTCATTCATCTTCAGGGTCACTTGCCGGTCGCCGACGCGTGCAATCACGATCTGTGCACTGTTGCCGGCAGCGCCTCCAACCGATAAATTCCCCCCATACGTTCCGGCGATTGCCTGAGCGAGGTTGTTATCCTCGGTTTTCTCTTTGTCGCCACAGGCGGTAAATCCCATACACAGAGCCGACAGCCATACCGTCATGCTCAATAATCTGCACTTCATCATCATTTTGTAGTTTATATAGTTTAATATTAGTCGGCAAAGATACATCATTCTATCTAAAAAACCTCAAAAACCGCTTTATTTTGTCCGCACTTCCGTAAAGAAAAGTAAGAATTCAGGATTTTAATGAGAGAATATGCCTCTATCTGGTGAAAATATCATACCTTAGCCGCATATTTTTAATAACCAAACATGTATGAGTATGATTAAAACTAAATTCACGTTGGAAAGAAGCATCATCGGATGCCTGATCTCTTTTTTTATTGCATCCATTATTTTCACCGGATGCGGGAAAGATTACGATTATGATATAGATCGTTTAAATAAGAAAACCAATACGCATGACAGTCTGCTGAACGCCTTGCAAACACAGATTGCCGCTATCCAAGCCAATATAGCGAATGCACGCTGGATTACGGCCGTAAACCCAACATCGACGGGATACGAGATTCATTTTAATACGGGCAGTCCCATTGCGATCAACCACGGATCGCCCGGGACGTCCGCACAGATATGGCAGATCGGTTCCGGAGTCGTTACAGGTACCCATTCGGACAGTGTATGGTATATCCTTTACCCGTCAGGGCTTGTTCAGGAAACGGAGTACATTGCCATTCCCCCGAGGGGACGCGACGGAGTGGACGGTGCGCCGGGAACGCCCGTCCCGGTACGTGCCCCGGAGATCGTCGACGGTTACTGGATTACGTATCAATGGAACGCAGCGAAAAATGATTTCGACGCGACACATACAGGTTATTCGGCAGGAGGCAGCCTTGTTGCCTATGTGGTCGATAATCCGAACAATACCAATCAATGGCTTTTAAGAGTAAAAAAAGGAGCGAACGGAGACGAATATCAAGAAATTATCCTCCCGAAGAATGCAGCGGGATTTCCCGGAGGCACAGGAGGAAAGATTACCCTGATCGGTCACGTATCCTCCCCCGACGCCTCGAGCCTCTCATTAAGCGCAATTGACACATCTGTGCTGGTGGTGAAATACTGGTATCTGGATTCCATCTATAACGTAGCTGAGGGCGTCAAGCTCGATACCTGGCAGGGAATGAAAACGGTCCGTCCGAAACAGTTGTTAACTACGTTGCCCAAGGAATTGTCGCTTGTACTTACCAGCGATGTCGCCCTTTCGAGTGCCACCAGCAAGCTCAAAAACTCCAAGGGAGAAGCACTGCCGCTGGCGACAGGTACACCCGTCCCCTATACGGGGCTGTTGACAAAAGCCGAAACTGTTTCCGGAGGGGCTGTTTATCTGCTGCCCCTGTCGATTGTTGACTCGGCGTATGCGACGAGCGCCCTTGTAACGAGTGGTTTTGCGGGTAAATTTGTTTCGAATGCGATTTATTATCTCGAAGACGAGACCGCCGGCATTAAGTCGAATTATTCTTCTTTCTCGATCCGGCCCGAAAATCATTCGGCAGATACCAATGTCCCAACAGCAACCGTGACACATTTAGGGGCTTCCAACGGTTCCAGTCTTCCCGTCAACGCCGGAGTGGTAACCTCCGTAGCCATCAACGAGGGATATGCCGTTGGCTTTGACCCGGCAAACAACCGCTATCTCTATGATTATAACATAGCAGACCGCGACAATACGGGAGATATTGTGCTCTATCCTTCGCTGGGTTTGTTCAGGGCGATGCAGCCGGGATCTTATTCGCTGATCGTCCGGAAACTTCGTGTAGACGGAAAAATATACGCAGACACCATTAGCATCGTAGCCTATTGAACCATGTGGATAAACAAAAGAAGGTCGGATGCCGGTATCCGCTTTCTTTTCTTTCCATCCTCTTTTGAAAGCAGGTCTTCAAAACCTGCTTTCTTTTTTGGGATCACCTGTCCCGCGCCGCTTGCCGGAACGTAGGCTTGCCGGAACGTTCGACAGTTCTGGCATTTTTACCTGCATTACATTTGTGTTCACTTGAAAAACGAGTTTCCCGGGGCTTTGTCCTGCAGCCGTTTTTTTGAGATGGTAAATGATGAACTATTTCCGGACAGTTCCTTAGCTCCCTGCCGTAACCGCTTTTCTCCTTTAAATGGTTATTAAAGACGATACTGTTTTCGCAACGATGATCTGTGCCCGCTACTTTTGTCCGTTTCAGGACGTCCGCTTAAACAAAACTCAGGTTATACTTCGCGCGGTTTAAAACAGTGAAATTTGCGAAGACTGCCTCCTGTTTCATTGAAATTGTTCGGAAACCTGCAAGGACTGCGTCCTGTTTCATTGAAACCGTTCGGAAACCGTATCACAAAATCATGCCGTGCACAGTATAATAGCACATCACAACAAATGACTGCACCGTTCCCGCCGGGGCTTCGCCCTGCTTTTACCGTTCATGTGGCGGAGAAAGGCTTTCGGAATGTATGGTAAATCATCCCGGGAAACAGGAAAACGAGGATTCAGAAATCAATGCTTTCGCCTTTTGCCTTCCAGCCAATAAAGCGGCATCCGGCACGTTCGGCAAACGGGCGGAAGGCTTCGGCCGCATCATAGGAAGGAGTAAAGTGCATCGGTGAAAAAACCGCTACCGGAATGCGGCTAACAAACTGTTTGGCGCCAAGCATGTAGTCCTTACCCAGGCGAGCGTCCACCGGAAACATGGCCAGATCCAACCGACCGGCCGACTGTGCCAGCAAGGCGATTTCCGCCAGAAAGGCCTGCCCGGCAGCCTGTATTTCTTCGGGCGTCGATTCTTCGTTCCAGTGCCAGTTGTTCAAATCGCCGGCGTGAAACAGCCGTTTGCCTTCCGCATCAATCAGGAACGAAACACCTACATCGGTCGAACCGAATGCCTGAACGGTCACAACGTCGTCGCGCCACGTATCGCCCTTGACCAGCCAGGTCGCATCCGCAGGTTTTGCTTTCTTATGCTCCAGGATGTCTCTGGAAAAAATGTACTGAATATCCGGTCGCAAATGCTTCCATTCCAGGATTACAGGATTAAAATGGTCGGGATGCCAGTGCGAGGCAAGGACATAGACACGTCCGGACAGTGAAGGCAGATGCGTCCGGACAAAGGCGTCATCCGTATCCCGGAAATAGTCCGTAATCAAAGAAAAGGTCTTCCCTTCAACAATAAATCCACTATGAAAAATATACGTCAGTTTCATTTTTCTGTTTATTTGAGTCATAAAAAACGGTTCTCGTCCGGCAAAGATATGGATTTTCCGGACAGCTCCTTAGTCCACTCCGGACGAATCCTACCGTCCGCGGGGGTGTATTTTCGATCGCCGGAAGTAGACTTCCTTTTGTCCGAAGCGGACTGCACTTCGGCAATCCGAAGACGTCCGGGTCGCCTGTTTCTACAGGCGCCACCCGTGCGACGGTTTGAATTGCACATGCTTACAGGAAGATGTTGAAATGTCCGGAAAAACGCTCGTGTATTTTACTTTTCGTTTCGATCTTCCTTTTGTCAGCCTTTTCGGTATGCTCCGAACGTTTCTCCTGGCCTTCACAGAAGAAATCATCCTTTGAATAAGGAATGTGCAGCACATGTCCATGCTTTGCCTGTACTCCGATCTCTTTGGCTGTTGAATTACAAGATTTCATGTCATTTCAAAATTTAAAAATTAAACAATCTACTTGTATAACAAACCGGAAGCCTGAAAAGTTTAGGAACTGTCTGTAAATAAACCATACTCATTTACGGGTCGGTTTATTTACAGACTGCTCCTTAGCAAAGGAAACAGGCGCAGGGAAAGCAAACCGGATACGAAGGGACTACTATTCTCCTGTGTAACAACATTGCAAAAATCTTATATACAACCCATTCTATTTTCGTGTAATACCAGACCTTCCCGGAGGTTTATTGGGGTATTCGGAAACTTTATTGAGGTATTCGGGAGCTTCATTCAGGTATTCGGAAACTTTATTCAGGTATTCGGAAAGTTCATTCAACTATTCGGGAGCTTTATTCAACTATTCGGAAACTTCATTCAACTATTCGGGAGCTTTATTCAACTATTCGGAAAGTTCATTCAACTATTCGGGAGCTTTATTCAACTATTCGGAAAGTTCATTCAACTATTCGGAAATTTCATTCAACTATTCGGGAGCTTTATTCAACTATTCGGAAATTTCATTCAACTATTCGGGAGGTTCATTCAGATACTCGGGAGGTTTATCGGGAAAGTCCGGAGACGTGCCGGACATGTAGCAAAGCTCCTGTGTAACAATATTGCAAAAACCTTATATACATCCATTCTATTTTGTGTAATGAAGGGCTTTTTGATCCCGTTATTTGGAGTGGGCTGTATACTTTTATTGGGGGACTACTAACCACTGACCACTTAAAAGTAGCTACATAAAGTTTCATCACAACTGAGGAAAAATTCATCACATGCAGTACAATAAACACATACGACCATTTGAAAACAGAACACAATCCTGTCCAAATTCCGGCTGGCAGCTAAAATTGTCGCCAAATTCAACCCTGTCGCTTCAATACAACATTAATAGTTAATCAGCGTGACAGGATACTTTCAGTGTGACCATTTGAAAACACCTCCAAAAATCCGAAAAAGCAACACGGGAAACAGAAAAAAGCGTTACTTTTGCGCATATTGTATGGTTCAGGTATGTAGAAACGCATAATCGTCCGGAAAATGGCAAAGAACAGAAAAAAGAAATCGTCGTCGCAGATGCCTCACCCCACGTTGAAACTTAGCATCTCCAAGGCGCAATTTGACACCGGATGTGCCATCGCGCGGAAAACGATACAGCTGATGGGCTTTGATCCGGCGTCGTTCGACATGCTGACAAAAAAGCAGAAACATGCGCTGCTCGATATCGAGCCGCCCATGTTGCTTGTTCGCACCAAGAGCGGCTGTCACGTACCGCGCCAATACGTGAACAATATCCGGACAAGCACGATGGCTTTCCTGCGAACGGTCTTCGTCAAGGAGGAATTCCAACTGACTTACATGGAATTTCTTACCTACGGCCTGCCTTTCCTGTTCATTGTTAAGGTGAGAGAGGATCACGGCTTGTTTACATCCGAACAGGAAGACGCATTCGTGAGGGACATGACGGAAAAATTCATTAATACGAATATGGTGACCTCCGGCTGGTTTGTAGCGCTGTTTGCGCATCTGCGGTTTGAGCTGAATTTCTATTCACAGGCCAATTTTCGCACTTACGGATTCGAGTTTGTAACCGACATCCCCAAGCATAAGGAAATATTCGGAATGCCCGTCATCCGGTGCATCATTGAATTGACGTCGCACGAAAACGAAAGCATCCATTTCGTCCACAGAGGCATCAAACGGAAAGCCTACGGTATGCTTCTCGGCAGTACGGCGGTGTACATCCCCTCGCCGGCTGTCATACAGCGCCGGAAACTCTATCCCGAACGTCCCTCGTCCGCAGAATACATGCTTTACATTCAGTCGCACGTCATCCATCGCATCAAGGAACGGATCGACATTTTCGACGCGTCCACCCGTAATTATCTGATCAATACCTCCCTGGTCATCCATCAGAAGGTGGTGAAAAGTATTACCGGGCATCCGCTGATTGCCTGTTTCGTGTCCGGCGTACCGCTCGGCTATTTTCCGTGGACGATTCAGGGCGACAAACTGTTCATCCTGTCTTTCCTGCCACTCGTCAGCCAGGTCACGCCGGAAGGCGCCAAACTGTATCAATTGCTGAAATTCAGCAAGGAAGACCTGATCTATTTGGGTATGGACAAGTTGAGTTTCTTCATGACGGTCGATTTTGAGGAAATTCCCGTGCTGAAAAATGCACTTGTCGAATCCGGCATCTGGCATGTCAAACAGAAATTGGACGAAACTTGCGAAGGCGAGTCCCAAATCGACTGGACAAAAACGCAGTTCGTAAAGAATTTTTTTCGGAAGACAGAATCGCGCCAACTGCCCGCCCTGCCCGGCGACGAAAACGAAACGCAAATACAAATACCCGAAGTCTCCGAAGAATGGAATGACTGAGAGACCGGCGACGCGCAAATCGGGCAGGGCAGGCGGGTAAAACCGGATTGCCCCCCACGGTCGGATTGCGGCTTATGATTTAATGTGAGAATGAGTCAATTCATTTTCATCTTTTATTACATTTTATCCCCTCTCCATGTTTCAGGATTCAATGTTTCCCACCAGGTGAAGGTCTTTATTGAGCGGATTAGTGCTGAGAGATGGACTGAGCTGTATCACTATATCATAACCCTCCCGCACAAAATATAATCTCCTAAATGTAATACTCCGACATATCGACAACTCCGATTTGGACAGCGTATTTTGTTGCTTCGAGCAGGTTGTTGACACCGATCTTGCGGAAGATATTCTTGCGATGCGTGGAAATGGTATGAATGCTTGAACAGCGTTCGTCGGCAATCATCTGGCTTGTTTTGCCCAGTGCAATCGCTTTCAGGATTTCCTTTTCCGTCGAAGTCAGCGACAGTTTGTCGAGCGCATCTTTCCGCCCATTGAGGATGGTTCTCACCCGTTCGCAGAGGAATTGCTTTTTGGCCATTGCATAACCCTGTTGAAGCGCTTGCTTGATATCTTCTGTTGAAGCGTCTTTCAACACCACGCTGAATTGTTTCTCCAGCACGATCCGGTGCAGGAAGGCTTCACTCAAGTCATCACTGAAAAGCATCCAGCGTACCTGCGGAAAACGCAACCCGATAATCAGTAAAGTCTCCAGCCCCGGCATGTCGAACAGGGTGTAGTCAAGTACGACCAGTGCAGAGGGACATTTTCCGAGCAACGCCAGCAGTTCCTTCTTGTCCTTCGCAACATGAACTTCACTCTCTGAATAGATACTGTTCCAGAGAGAAATGATACCTACAGCCGTAATCGGCTGGTTATCTGCCATTATTAGAATTTTCTTCACATTATTCACGATCTCATGCATATTTGGATGTGCAAAGGTGCAATTTTTTTTTCATTTATCCTCGCAATAAAATTGATTTATCCTTTGTAAATCCTAAAATTCTTACTAATTTCGCTCTCTCATTTTTTTAAGAGAGCAACTATTTCATGATACAGGCAATAGGCATAACGAAAAGTTTTGACAAACTGCAAATCCTTAAGGGGATTGATTTGCAGGTGAATAAAAGTGAAATTGTAGCGATCGTGGGGCCGAGTGGCGCCGGCAAAACGACCTTGCTGCAAATTCTGGGGACTTTGGACAAACCGGACGATGGTCGCGTGATCATTGACGGGGTCGATCCCTTCCGGCTGACCGGACGGGAGATTTCTATGTTTCGGAATCGCTACATCGGATTCGTCTTCCAGTTTCATCAACTCCTGCCGGAGTTCACGGCGGAAGAAAACGTGATGATTCCGGCGCTGATTACCCGTGAGAAGTTCTCTGTCGCCGAGAAGAAAGCCAGAGATCTGCTGGATTTTCTGAAACTTTCCGACCGGATCAAACACAAGCCGGCGGAACTTTCCGGCGGAGAGAAACAGCGTGTGGCCGTTGCGCGGGCTTTGATCAACCGCCCATCTGTCATCCTGGCCGACGAACCTTCTGGCAGCCTGGACACGCAAAACCGGGAGGAATTGCACACACTGTTTTTCGATTTGCGCAATCAAATGGGGCAGACCTTCATTATTGTTACGCACGATGAAAGTTTGGCCGCGAAAACCGACCGGATCATTCACCTGCGAGACGGGCTTGTCACCGGATAGTATTCAATATTCAACCAATATGGATCCAGATGGAATGGCGTGATTTTTTCTATTTTTCCAAAGGCGAAAGACAGGCGCTTGTTGTGCTGCTTGTCCTGATCATCATTACGGGCATGATTCTGATCTTGAGGCAGCCACCGGCTTCCACTCCTGAAGAGGAAGTCACTTCGCCGGTTGCTTCGGAATCCCCGGCGCCGGATACGTCGGCACAGGCCGTATCGACATTGCCGGAAAAGCCTTCCGCCCGGCAGCAAGTCGAACCCCGCACCACAACGAAACGGCGCGAAAGCATTTCCGAGCGCACACAGCGAATGACTTCGCTGAACCGTCCCCAGCGTACGGAGAAGTTTAAGCCGGGCACTACGCTCGAAATCAATGCGGCTGATACGACCACTCTCAAAAAAATCCCCGGCATCGGCAGCGCGTTTGCCAGCCGGATCGTAAAATATAGAAACCTGCTGGGCGGTTTTCATTCCGTTACCCAACTGAGAGAAGTCTATGGCATTGACGAAGATAAATATGCCGCCTTATCTCCCTGGTTCACGGTAGAAACATCGCATGTCCGGAAACTGCCGGTCAATTCGTTGCCGATGGATTCGCTCCGCAAACATCCGTATATCAGCTACCGGCAGGCCAGAGCCATTGAACGGCTCCGCCGGCAGAAAAAACAGCTCTCCGGATGGGAAAACCTGCAATTGCTGGACGAATTTACCGAAAATGACAAATTACGCATATTGCCGTATCTGTCTTTTGAATAACAGGGCTTTTCGGACGGATGTCTTGCCGACAGGGATTGCCTGAAAGGCATCCATGGCGTCCTGAGTAGGGCATCCGGGAAAAAAACAGCCTTTTCGTGTGCATTAAATTCAATTAAAACACAAACCTGCTTTTTTCTGAGCATTTGCATCTAACCTTTTTATTGAAAGATAAATTCCTGTATTCTCCGCGGACGTCTGTGCTCAATCCACATGGTTAACAAAAAAAAAAAAAGATAAATTTGTTGGTGTGCAGATGGATGAATATTGTTATATTTGCATCAATTTATCAGGAAATAATTCATACAGATCGTCAATCAATTATTTTCCAAATTATATTCAGTTAAACAAAAGGATGTTATATGAAAAAAATTACTTTACTTCTCTTATGCCTCTTTTCATTGGGCATTGGATCTGTGGTTGCACAGACTGTGAAGGTCACCGGCACGGTACTGTCTGAAGATGACAGGGAACCGGTGATCGGCGCATCCGTGTTAGTGAAGGGTTCTACCACCATGGGAACCGTCACGGACATAGATGGAAACTTCCGGCTGGAAGTGCCTTCGTCTGCAACGACGTTGCAGATTTCGTATGTAGGAATGACACCCCGGGAGGTGCCCGTGTCGGCTCAACACCTGACGGTCGTATTGAAATCGACGATCGAACTGGAGGAAATCGTCGTCACTGCGCTGGGTATTTCACGGGAAAAGAAAGCACTGGGGTATGCCACGCAGGAACTCACTTCGGACGTAATCACGCAAGCGGCCAGTACGAATATCGCCAGCGCACTGCAGGGTAAAATTTCGGGTGTGGACATTGTTCCTTCATCCAGTATGCCGGGGGCGTCAGCCCGGATCACCATTCGCGGCGCCCGTTCGTTTACGGGCGATAACACGCCGCTGTATGTCATAGACGGACTGCCCGTTTCGTCTACGTATGACATTTCGACCGAAAATTCCGTGACCGGGTCTGACTATACAACCCGTGCGCTGGATATTGACCCGAACGATATTGAGAGTATCAATATCCTGAAGGGTCAGGCAGCATCGGCGTTGTACGGTATGCGCGCATCCAACGGTGTAGTGGTGATTACGACCAAGAGCGGCAAGGGCACCGCAAAAGGGAAAGCCTCGGTTACCATTAATTCAAGTGTCTCTTTCGACGTAATTTCCGTATTGCCCGATTTTCAGACCGAGTTTGCCCAGGGTTCCTCTGGCATTTATGATTACAGTTCATCCACCAGTTGGGGGCCTCCGATTTCGGAACTGTCCAACGACCCGACGTATGGCGGAAATGTGGAGAACGACTACACGCGGAATGACGGCCTGCGACCGGGGTATTATTATGTGAGGCAACGGGCGCTTGCCGGGCTGGATCCGTGGGCTAAACCGCAGGTGTATCACAATGCAAGGGATTTCTTCAATACGGGTATCACGTGGTCTAACCATGTCAACGTGGCCAAGGTGTTTGATGGAGGAAACGCTTCCGTTTCGCTGGGAAGCACGAATCAGGACGGTATCATTCCCTCGACCGGTATGGACCGGTACAGTGGTAAGTTTACAGCGGACTTGAACCTGTCCGAACACTGGGAGGCCGGATTTACGGGCAGTTTCTCCTCCACTTCTGTCTCCAAGGCAACGGGCGCCAATGACGGTCTCATTGCCACCATCTACGGTGCACCTCCCAGTTATGACTTTGCCGGTATTCCTCCCTGTTTGGATGGCGATCCCTATACCCAGAATACGTATCGGGGCACGGGTGGTTTTGACGGTGCATACTGGTTTATTCTGAATAATCGCTTTACCGAGGAGACGCAACGCTTTTTCGGAAATTCGTATGCGAATTATTCCACGACGTTTGCCAACAATAGCAAACTGAATGTCCGATATCAACTTGGTATTGATTCCTATTCAACCAACTACGCTGACTTGTTCGGCTACGGTCATTCAAACCAAACAGGAAGTTTGGATCGTTACATCGTTGCCAAAAATGAAATCAATTCGCTGTTCACGGCTTCCTGGAACTGGAATATTACGGATGAACTCGCACTGGATCTGCTGTATGGAAATGAAATCATCGAATACAGCAGAAAACTGCTTGAATCTTATGGTGTGGGCTTCAATTTCTCCGGATGGAATCATCTGAATAATATTTCAACGTACAACGGGTATGAAACCAGCCGGCGGAAAAGGACATTCGGCAATTTCGGCAATCTGGCGCTCTCGTACCGGAACATGCTGTATTTTAATGCCACCTTGCGCAATGACGTCGTGTCCCAGATGCCGCCCGCCAGTCGGCGCTTCACGTATCCTTCCGTATCGCTGGGCTGGGTGTTCAGCGAACTGGAAAGTTTGAAGAACGATGTATTTACATTCGGCAAGCTGCGCGTTTCGTATGCACAGGTAGGCCAGGCGGGTGACTATATGGACAGCTACTATACGACGCCGGTCTACGGAGGAGGCTTCTCGTCCGGCACGCCGATCATGTATCCGCTCAAAGGCGTGACGGCTTACACGCTGTACGGGACGGTATACAACCCGAATTTGAAACCGCAGAACACGCAGTCGTATGAAGCTGGTACCGACCTGACGTTCTTTAACGGGCGGGCTTCGCTGAATTACACTTTCTCCCGCCAGAATATTAAGGATCAGATTTTTGATGTTCCCCTGGCCGGTTCCACCGGAACCTCCGATCTGCGTACCAATGGCGGATCGGTACATACGAATGCACATGAAGTGACGCTGAGTTTTGTTCCGATAAAGGAGAAAAACTTCAGATGGGATCTCGCTTTCAACTTTACGAAAGTGGACAACTATGTGGATGAACTGGCCGAGGGAGTGAACAATATTTTTCTGGGAGGTTTTGTTGAACCGCAGGTGCGCGCCAGTATCGGACACAAGTTCCCCGTGATTTACGGTACCAGTTTTTTAAGAAACGAAAAGGGTGAAATCGTTGTGGATAAAAACGGACTTCCAATACCGGGTGAAGACCGGGAGCTGGGAACGGTGGAACCCGACTTCCGGCTGGGCTTCAACACGGGTTTTGAAATCTACAAGCTGCGTCTGGCAGCCGTATTCGACTGGAAGCAGGGTGGCGTCATGTATGCGGCAACTTCCAATTTGATGGATTTTTACGGCGTATCTCAACGATCGGCGGACTTCAGGAAGAAAGATAATTTCCTGTTTGAATGGGATGCCGTGAAAGCGGACGGAAGCCCGAATGATATTCAAATTCAGGGCGCTGATGCCTATGATTATTTTAATGCATTGAACAACATTTCCGAATCCATGGTTCAGGAAGTCTCCTTTATCAAACTGCGGGAACTCTCGCTCAGCTATCCTGTATGGGATAAAAAAGGAATCAACGTATCCCTCAGCGCCTTTGCCCGCAATCTCGTTCTATGGTCTACGCTCAAGGGATTCGACCCCGAAGCCTCGCAGGGAAATACGAATATGGCAGGTGGCTTCGAACGTTTCTCCCTGCCCGGAGCATCAAGTTATGGATTAGGTCTTAACGTAAAATTTTAAAAGTAAAGCGATATGAAAACATTAGCAAATATGGCAAAAATCATGGCCGGCGTATACGGGGCTGTCGTCCTGTTACTTTCGTGTTCGGACGACGTACTGAACGCTCTCAACAAAGACAAGGATCATCCGGCCGGAGTGGAAAGCAAGTATATACTTGCCGAAGTCATCACCTCTACCGCATTCCATAATATTGGAGGCGACATCAATACGTATGTTTCGACCTATGTGGAACATGAAGCGGGGATTGACAATCAGCTCTGGAGAGCGGAAATGCGTACGGGAGAACCTTCGCTGGCTTCTACCTACAACAATGTATGGGAAAGTTTGTATGAGGCATTGAGGAATGCCCGCATCGCGATTGCGCAGTGCAGCGAAGGAGGCCGCGAAGAAGGCAATCTGGTGACGAGGGGCATTGCCCGAATATTGGAGGCTTATAATTCGGCGTTGATTACAGACATGTTCGGTGATGCTCCCTGGAGCGAAGCCGCGCTTGTCGATGAAAACGGAAGCCCGAAATACATGACCCCCAAAATCGACAGGCAGGAAGACATCTATACCGGCATCATGGCCTGTCTGGATGCAGCGATTGCTGACCTGCAGGGAGCCGATGTCAGGGGTATCGGAAACTATGACCTGCTGTATGCGGGCGACAAGGCCAAATGGCTGAAACTGGCATACGGACTCAAAGCCCGTTATACGCTGCATCTCTTGCACAGAACTTCCGGTCAGGCAACCGAACTGGACAGGATTCTGAATTTCGCATCCCAGTCGTTTGCCTCGGCAGGCGAACAGGCGGCGTTCAACGTCTATGATGCTACCAACTACAATCCCCTGTTCGATTTTCAATGGAGTCGCGACGGACTGGCCGCAAGCGAAAGCCTGGCTGAAAAACTGATTGAACGCAATGACCCGCGTTTGCGCCGCGTATTCACTGGGGCTGACTGGATGCAGATCGAAAACCAGAACAGTGAAAACTATTTTATGGCGCCGAACGGGTCGCCCGAACAGAAGAGGTATTACTACAATACCTCGACATTTGTATATTCCCAACTGGCGCCTACCATGTTCATGAGTTATCACGAACTGCTGTTCATTCAGGCGGAAGCCCTTGCCCGCAAGGGACAGACGGACGAAGCGAAAACCGTCCTGAAAGATGCCGTAATCGCCGCTGTGGCCAATACCGAAACGGGCATCGCGGCCGCAATGAATGCCCCGGACGTCAATCGCTTCGGAGGTCTGGGATTCACGAGCGATCCCGTCAGTGCAGACGAAGCAGCCGAATATTTTGACACGAGTGTAGCGCCCCTGTTTGACGCAAATCCACTGCAGGAAATCATGGTGCAGAAATACCTTGCCTTCCACGGTGCATCGGGCGAATCCACGGAGGCATACAATGACGTTCGCCGCTTGAAAGCATTAAATGAAAATTTCATCACGCTGAAGAATCCCAACCGGTTCCCGCATCGACTGGGATACGGTAATTCGGATACGACCACCAATCCGGAGATGACAGCCGCCTTTGGAGACGGTCTGTACGTATACAGCGAACCCGTCTGGTGGGCGGGAGGCAACCGTTAAGAAAATCATTTGAACGCCTGATCTGATCAGTGCAGAGGGTGTCCGACTTTTCGGACACCCTTTTTTTCTACAGGCTACAGCCAATGTCGTTTGAGGAACCATCGTATGTGTCTCGAGGAACCATGCACGGTGTTTCCTGCGACGGCATCCGGGAATATGTCCGTGTCACGCCGGAAGAAGGTCGAATCCAGCCGGCATCCGCCACCACCGTAGGCGGAAACACCTCGGACGGTATTTACCTGAAGTTCACGCTGCACACGGACAATGTGCAATTCGTCAGCCGGGCGCTTCCCGCAGAGGAGTGGAGCAATCCGGACGAGCCGGAATACGGCTGGCAGCTTGTGCCCAACTCCGGCGTGGCCGATCCGGGCAAGGATGAACATTGGACAGTCACCGGTTATCGCTACACCGGATATCCGGAAGACCGTTGATGACATTTCGGGATTATTTTTCAGGAAGGCCGCCCCGGTATGCAGGGCGGCCTTCCCTGTTTTTGTCCGGATACGGTTCGTCCGGCTGTATCATGCTGCGCGAGGAGGATTTATTGAATAATTGAATAAAGAGGACGTTAGGAGGAATCTCATTTTAATCTGTTCTGTTTTGTGGGCGCATTTCAAATGGTTGCATGTGTTTATGGTATTGCGTGCGGTAAATTTTTCCCCCGGTGACGAAACTTTATGTAGCTACTTTTTTAAATTGAATGCGGTTGGTTTCAGGTTGGCGACGCTTGGTTTTAAGTTGGCGACGCTTGGTTTTAAGTTGGCGATGCTTGGTTTCAAGTTGGCGACGCTTACTTTTAAATTGGCAGCGCCTGGTTTTAACTCATGTTACGCAGGTTTACTGCTTGTGACAGCCTCTGCTTTAGAGACTGTTTCAAGTCCTGGAAAAACGTCAAATAATGATGAATGATGAAACCTGTTCTTGTTTTTTGTTCCTCTTTTCCGTCAGTTAAAACTGACGGCAAGAAAAAGAATTGGGCTAAAGCCCGTGCAGACCACAGCCGGATGGCAGGTTTCATCATTCATCATTTATACTGCACGCGGTATTGTTTTGTGCAAAAACAGGTAGTTATACTGCGCGCGGTACAGTTTTGTGCATTGCCCGTCAGCATAGAAAAGGGCATCCGCCCACACGCCTTCTTGCCCGTCGGCTAAAGCCCAATGTCATCAAGTTAAGTGCTAAAAGGCTGTAGCAGAGCATCCCGCCAGGGATGCATCGCTCGGTAGATAAACCGGTATAACCCTATATTGCATCCTGTTAAGGATGCATCCCTAACGGGATGCAGATAGAGACGTCGTAAAAATGCTACCGAGCGATGCATCCCTAACGGGATGCTCTACTACAGCCTTTTAGCGCTTAACTTGATGGCATTGGGCTTTAGCCGACGGGCAAGAAGGCGTGTGGGCGGATGCCCTTTTCTATGCTGACGGGCAATGCACAAAACTGTACCGCGCGCAGTATAACCTCTAACCATCTCTTTATGCACAAAACTATACCGCGTGCAGTATAACTACCTGTTTTTGCACAAAACGATCCCGCGTGCAGTATAATGGTGAATGATTAATGATTAGTGGATAGTAGCATAGCGGTGGGTAACTCCGTGACAGGAGGAAGCTGCCCAATCAAACCGTCACTTCTACTCCTTTCCCTCCTAAGGCCGCTTGTCTGTCAACCGCCCCCCTCTACGAATTACTATCTACGAACTACCTCTTTTTTCATAATCGGAATCCCTGCCGCTTCCGGCTATCAGGTTGCGGATTTGCCGGTTGAAATCGTCCGCCGCCGAAAGCGTTTCCAGCGAATGGGGCATACGATAACGCCAATAGTGATGCGGATTGGCGGGGATGTTGATCCGTTCGCGTTCCGGATAGGGATGCCGCAGGGTCTCGCTTATGGCTAACCAGTCCTGTAAGGGAATGACCGTCAGCATGGAGGAAGCATTCAGGTGATTGCGCAGGATCTGTCCGGCCAGTTCGGGTGTACAGGCTACGGGTGCAGTCCCTTCTCCATGCAATACGTGTTGATAATAGCGCTGTGTCCGTTCACGGTCTTCATCCCACCAACTGCGCAGGGGATGCATGTCGTGCGTGGAGGTGGTGCAGACAGAAGCATAGGGGAGTCTTTGCAAATCGGCAAATTCCGGTCCGTACATTTTGGGGGCGCGCTCCAGTTCCAGACTCAGGATATGCAACCGGTTCATCACTTCGTGCACCGATTCCGGTATCATACCCAGGTCTTCTCCGCAAATCAACATGTCGGTGCAATGGATTAACGGGGTCAACCGTTTCAGTGCGACCTCTTTCCAGAAAGCATTGTGCCGTTCGTAAAAGAAGTGGAAGGAAAGACGGTCGAAAGCCTGCTGTTCTTCCGCTGTCAACTCTTTGTATGCAAATGAACCGGATGCGGAAATACGCGGGTGATATTTTGCCGGTTCGCAGGGATCTGCCAGGAAAAGAACTTCACCGGCAATGGTAAACAAGCCGGCTTTGATTTTTTCGGAAACCGGATCCTTGCGCTCCCGAAACAGGTCGTTCACTTTGCGTTGCGTATCGCAGAACGGTTTTAACGTCAAATGGTCGTCCCCATCCGGCAAAAGGTATGTTTCAACGGCTGCATGGACGGTATCGCCCAGCAATTCGGCTGCATGGCGGCGATGGATACGCGCTTTGAGAAAGGTGTTCCGGAACGTCAGTCCCCAAGCTTCGATTTCATCCGCAGAAAAAGGCAACGCCGGCCTGAAATGACCGCACAGACCTTCTACACAGTCGATCGGGATTTCCCAGATACGGAAGAACCCCAAAATGTGGTCAATGCGCAGAGCGGTGAAACAGTATTCCAGTGCATGAAGCCGTTTTTTCCACCAGGCAAAGTCGTCCTTCTCCATGATTTCCCAGTTGTATGTCGGAAAAGACCAGTTCTGTCCCTTGTCCGAGAAGACGTCCGGAGGCGCCCCGGCCTGTCCGTTTCCATTGAAAAGAGCGGTTTCTGTCCAGACTTCCACGCTTGTGCGGTGAACCCCGATCGGCAAATCTCCTTTCAAGATAATGCCTTTCCGCCGTGCATGATCCGATACGGCTTTGAACTGGGTATGCAGGACGAATTGCAGGAAATAGGTGAAGGCTATCTCCGGACAGGTCTCACTGCCGGCTGGACAGAGCGGATGTTCCCGTTCCGGCCGGTATACGGCGTGTTCGCCCCATTTGGAAAAGTCTGCCGTTTGGTATTGGTCGCGATAATAGCAGAAAGAGGCGTATGGCGCCAGCCAGGTATGCGCCGTTTGCCAAAACGAGCGGAATGCGTCGCTTGCCAGCACGGACGCGCCTTCCTGTGCAAAAAAATCACGGCAATAGTTTATCTTGATCTTTTCGACTGCTTCATAATCTACTTCTTCTTTGGCGTTTAAAGTCTGCTGCATCCGGCGATAAAAGGACATTTTCCGTACCTCTTTCAATGTGCCCATTTCGAGCAGCGAAATATAGAGCGGATGCAATGCATAAATAGAGATGGCGCTGTAAGGGTAGGAGTCCGCCCACGTATGGGTACGTGTCGTATCATTCACCGGCAGGACCTGAATCAGGCGTTGATTCGTCTGTGCCGCCCAGTTTATCAGCAGTTTTAAATCGTGCAGGTCGCCGATACCGAAACTTTGTTCCGAGCGCAACGAGAATACCGGGATGACCGTCCCGGCTCCTTTCCATGCCGGAAGCGTCTCCCGGTACGGATAGTCGGACACGATGACCGTCACGTCAGCCTCCGGCGGGAATTGCTTCAATATCCGGTTTTCCCCGGTTTCCCAGCGAACAGCCTGTCCCGTCTCGTCGCGGAGAAGGAATTTGTATTCCAGAGGGAAGGTAATATCATCCGCATTCAGACGGATTTCCCATTCCGGAAAATCCGTACCATCCATTTCCCTCGCCTGTTCCGGATGCCAGAACCCCCAAATGGCCTGATTGCCGGTGATGGCCGGATGAGCATTTCCTGCACGGGGATTCGGTACACGTATCACCAGCATCCGGCGACTGTTTTCCACCGGCTGTCCAACGGACGTGTGCGCAAACACGGCCTTCGTGAAGGCGGAAGAATAAAGTGCGATGTCCGGAGGGGCTTCCTGCCAGTAATCATACACATGGTACACCTCTCCGGAGGAGTCAAAGACGGCGCGATGCCGCCTTTCCCACGATCCGGCTTCCGTTTTCCCATCGGCATCGACCA
>JAITAY010000388.1 GCA_031283915.1 Tannerella sp. | reverse complement strand
GTATTAGATATTGAATTAGGTACTGAATTAGACGGAGAAATTGTATGTTGAATAAATAAATTCGTGGACGCTGAATTAGATACTATATTAGGTACTGAATTAGATGGAGAAACTGGGTATTGAACAATTACAGCGGCAATCAGGATGTGTTGTTTGCCGATTATGTAGGCGATTACTGGTCGAAAGACAATCCCGATTCTCCCAATACACTCTGGCGGTGGAGAACGGGTGGCGGCAACTTCTACGGCGATCGCTGGGTGTTCGACGCATCAATACTGCGATTGCAGAATGCCGAGTTGTCATATACCTTCAACCAAAGCGGAAGTAAATGGTTAAAGAGTTACGGGATCACATCGCTGAAACTGTATCTTAACGGCAACAACCTGTTCTTCTGGAGCGACCTGCCGGACGACCGCGAAGGTGATTTTGCCGGTGGAGGAGCTGCTTCCGGCACTTATCCGACCCTAAAACGCATCACTTTTGGTATTAATGCATCATTTTAAATTACAAGCATATGAAAAATTTCAATATTAAATGTATCTTATACATCGTCTGCCTGTCTTTCCTTTTTGCCGGATGTGAAGATTATCTGGACAAATCGCCCGAAGCCTCTATAGGGGAAAATGACATATTCAAGTCATTTTACACCTTCCAGGGATTTGTGGAAGAAATGTATTCCTGCATAACGGATTACAACAAGGCTGGCGCATGGAACAGGTATTTGTTTGCAGACGAAACCCTGAATAACAATCCATACGCCGAAGATCAGGGCAATTACTGGGATCAGGGATTCCTGCTCTACAATGAGGGCGTGGGCGTAAATACCGGCAATGAGACAAGAAACAAACGAATCTGGCACAACGCATGGTATGCCATCCGTAAGGCCAATCTGGCACTGGAGAAATTGGATCTTCTGGAAGGAAATGAGTATGAAAAGAACCTGATCGCAGGGCAAGCCTATTATTTCAGAGGCTGGTTTCATTTCGAACTGGCACGCTGGTGGGGTGGTCTTCCGTATATCGACAAAGTACTGGCGGCGGACGGAGAACTGTCGCTGCCGCGACTTTCTTTTCAGGAAACGGTCAAACTGGCCGCAGCGGATTTTGCCAAAGCCACCGAACTGTTGCCTTCTGACTGGAATGACTGGGGCAGTTATGTCTCCTTTTCCAATACGGACAATCACAACCGCGTTTCGAAAGTGATGGCGCTGTCCTATCAGGGGAAAGCCCTGCTGTATGCGGGTAGTCCGATGCCGAATGAAGAGGTCGGCAAAGGAAACACATTCGATGCCGACCTTTGCAAACAGGCCGCCGACGCTTTTGCGGCAGCCCTGAAGGTCTGCGACGAAACGGGCGTTTACAAACTGCATACGTGGGAAAACTGGACCACCAATTTCTGGGTATGGTCGTCGGGCGGTTCGCAGCCGGGCGGCACGGAAGTGATTATGGGGCCTACGAAGTATAACGATCGTGTACGATGGTCAACGCTACCCGGAACCTGTCCTGCCCAGCTTGAGTTGAGTAACACTACAGTGGAAGTGCCTACCGTGAATATTGTCAATACGTATGCAATGGCAAATGGACTGCCCATCGACGATCCCGAATCGGGATATGACCCTGCCGACCCGTGGAGCAATCGGGAACCCAGGTTTTACTCGGATATCATCGTAGACGGCGACGAAATGGTTGAAGTAGACATCCCCGATGCAAACAAAGCTTTTAACAAATATGCCGAACTGTTTACCAACGGACGTCATCGCGGAAGCAGCAACGGCAGCGTAACCGGATTTTATTACAAAAGGTATTCGCCCATCGGCTGTAACGGCTGGCAGGAGTCGAAAGCGGGCAGTCTTCAGGCCTATATCCCTTACCTGCGTCTGGTGGATGTATACCTGATGTATGCCGAAGCGACGCTGCACGGGTACGGGCTGAACGGCACGGCGAGCGGTTACGGTATGACGCCTTTGGACGCGCTTGAGACCGTTCGGAGCAGGGCACAGCTGCCGCCGCTCCCGGAAAGGCTGGTCAATACGAAAGAACTGCTAATGGAAGCCCTTATTCGCGAAAGAGCCATTGAACTTGCTTTCGAAGCTGCCCGTCACCACGATTTGCGAAGGTGGAACATATCGGGGCAGGACAAGTACAAGAGAAAACTGGGACTGTTCTTCGACCGTGGTCCCAACGGGAAACCCGTCAATATTGAAGAAAGAGTGATCATCACCAGAGTGTTTGACAAAAAACACAACTGGTGGCCTTTCCAGACCAAATTTACGAACCTGTATCCGGAATTTAAACAGAATCCGGGCTGGTAAAGTTGAACCGCTAATCAAAAGAATAAAAAATGAAAATAACATATTATATTATTTCCATCGTGGCCGGTTTATCCCTGTCATGCTTTCATGTCGCAGCGCAGCAGTTGTCGGCAAAGACGGGACAATCTTATGAACTGACCGTAAAAGACCATCTCGGTAATCCCGTAAAGGGGGCGTCGGTATATGTCAATGAAGGTGCAGCCGTCGTTTGTACCGACGAATCGGGCAAGGCGTCTGTGAGTGTCAGGAACAACATGGATATCCTTGTTGAAGCCAAAGGCTATGCATCCAGGATATTGACTTATGCGCAATACAATGATTCCGGCGAAGTGTTGCTGGAGCAGTTGCCTATGTTTCTAAGTGAAGACGACGATGTGAATGTTGCTTTCGGACAGGTGAAAGAACTTGAAATGCTGGGTTCTGCCACCGTTATCAAAGGCGATGAATTGATGAAGTATGATTTGTCGCTTACGCTTGAACAGGCGCTGTTGGGACGTGTTCCCGGGCTGTATTCGATGCGGCGGGGTACGCTGACGGAGTTTAACAAAGGCCCCATTGCATTCCGCGGTAACGACGACTCGCAGAACACACTGGTGATTGTGGACGGACTGCCGCGCACGTGGGAAACGCTCTCGCTGTCGGAAATTGAGCAGGTCACCTTCCTTAAGGACGTACATTCATCCGTGCTGTTCGGCAGTGAAGCGGCAAACGGCGTCCTGATGATTACCACCAAACGGGGTAAAGCCTATAAACAGAATATAGACGTATATGCTTACTACGGATTTGAGACGCCGAAAGCGCTGCCAAAGTATTTGCCGTCAGCCGATTATATGGAATTATACAACACGGCTCGTGCCAACGACGGACTAAGCCCGCAATTCAACGAAATCGACAACTACCGAACCGGCAATCCGTACCGCTATCCCAGCGTCGATTATTATTCAAATGAGTATCTGAGGTCAGCGGCGCCGTTTTCCAATATTTTTACACAGATTTCAGGCGGAAACAAGATTGCCTCTTATTTCGCCAACCTCGGCTGGGAACGTTCCGGAGATCTGGTCAAGGTCGGAACTGCCAAAAACATTGCGAACAATGCATTCAAGGCACGCGGGAATGTGGATTTGCGGTTAAACAGCTGGATATCTACTTCAATAGATGCTTTCGCACGGTTTGAGAACAACGGTGTCGATGCGTTCAGCCGGACGTTGATCGGCAACTACTGGATTCAGGCGGCGCAGCTTCGTCCCGACCTGTATTCGCCGCTGATTCCGATAGAGCTGGTCGACGAGAACAATCCACAGTTGCAGGCAGCCAAAAATATTATTGACGGCAAATACCTGCTCGGCGGGAACGCAAGCAACCTGACAGGCCCCATTGCACGCCTGTATTCGGGTGGCGACGTGACGGTCAACCAGCGCTGGTTTCAGTTCAACAACCGCATCAACTTCGATCTGGACCGGATTTTGAAAGGATTAAGCCTGAAGACCAACTTCAGCTTTGACTTCTGGACGAATTATCAACAGGCTACACCCAATACGTTCGCCGTATACGAACCGGTATGGGACGCTTCGGATCAAATTGACAGGTTAATCAAACACGGCGAAGATAATCGTCAGGGTACGCAAAGCGTAAGCACCGGCTTTTTTGAAAGGCGTTTCGGATTCACAGGCCAGTTAGACTACGACCGCGTTTTCGGAAAACATCAGGTAGACGCATCCCTGATTGCATACGGTACGAGGCGTAACCAGACCAACCAGTTTCAGGGAGACAAAAACGCGCATCTCGGTATGCGTCTTGCCTATACCTACGACCATCGTTACATGGCCGATTTCAGCGGCGCCTATGTAAATTCCGTGAAATTACCCGACGGTCACAGGCTGGGTGTATCGCCGTCGCTGGGGCTGGGCTGGATTATCAGTTCCGAAGACTTCCTGTCGTCTGCCGATGCCGTCGACCTGTTGAAGTTAAGGCTTTCGGCCGGTATCCTCAACACCGACCTCGGCTTTACCAACAACTGGTACGAACGCGGAAACGGCGGATTCTACTGGTATGACGACGTATTCGGCGGAAGCGGCACTTACAACTGGAACGACGGAAGCAATTCCAGAGGCGGCATCGTGGCCAGCTACGGCGCCAATCGCAACCTGGGGTTCGAAAAACGGAAAGACGTCAATATCGGCGTCGACGGACTGTTTTTAGACGGAATGATCGGACTGAATGTCGATATGTTTGTGCAGCGCTACAGCGACAAGGTTGTTAGGATTTACAATTCCTATCCGGGCTACTATAACACGTTCGTTCCATACAATAACTACAACGAAGACGCCTGGCGGGGATTTGAAATCGGAGCAACCTTTAATCGTCGGTTCGGTGATTTTTCCATTATGCTGAACGCCAATTTGCTGTATGTGACTTCCGAGGTCATAAAGAAGGACGAGATTTATTCGTACGACTATCTGTACCGAGCCGGCAAAACGGTAGACGCCACTTTCGGTCTCGAAGCCCTTGGCTTTTTCAGGGATGAGGCCGACATCGCCGGCAGCGCCTACCAGACGTATGGAGCCGTCAGGCCCGGCGATATCAAATATAAGGACCAGAACGGCGACGGATTGATCGACAATACCGACCAGATACAGATCGGACGAAATCATGCACCGCTGACTTACGGATTGAATCTGCTGCTGGGATATAAGGGTTTTAACCTTTATATTTCCGGTTTCGGACGCTCCGGGGCAGACGCTTACATTCCCGATAACGGCTATTTCAGGCCGCGGGCACAGCAGAAATATTCGGAATACATCGTAGACAAACACTGGACGCCTGCGACAAGCGCTACGGCAACACTCCCGCGTCTGACAACAACCAACGCCACCAACAACAACCAAAATTCCACGTTCTGGCTGTTTCGAGATGATTATCTGAATCTGGGGAAGGTACAACTGACGTACAGTTTCCCGGAAGATGCTTTTCGTTCGCTCCCGATAAAGGGACTGGCGTTGTATTTGAGAGGAACCGACCTTTTGACCATATCCGAATATAATGAAATAAAAAATTTGAATATCGGCGGAAGACCTTATATGCGTTCATTTTCTTTAGGTCTAAATGTATCATTTTAAACAGGAAACGTATGAAAAATTTGAAAACAGTATTTGTATCCGTGTTGGCGTCGTTGTTATTCCTGAGTTCGTGCGATTCGATACTCGAACCAACCGACGACGATCACAGCACGACCGAACGGCTTTCCAATGATCCGGCTTTTGCCGAAGGATTGCTGATGACCGCATACCTGCAGGTGCCGACGAACGACGAACGGCGCGAGGCCTACACGGAGATGGCAACCGACGACGCCGTTTCCAACAACCGGGCCAATACATTCCTGCGGGTTGGAACGGGCGAATGGACGTCCCTGTACACCAATAATTTCCTTACGGTATGGGATCGGTGCATACGGGGAATCCTCTATGCTAATAAATTCAAGGAATTGATTGACGTCGTTCCGTGGAAATGGTCTACGCCGATCGTTGACGCCGAGTTCAGATACCGGTTCAAAGGCGAAACCTTTGCCGTACGTGGCATATTGAAGTTTCATCTGCTGACGACTGTCGGCGGGTATGATGCCGGCGACCGGCTGCTGGGTTTCCCTGATTACAACCGGCTGACGGGCAGCGAATCGGAAACGGACGCCGATTTCAACATCCCCCGCATGACTTTTGCCGAATCGGTGCAGAGCATCTACAACGACCTTGACAGCGCGGTGAAATACCTGCCGATGGACTATGCGGATATTTCTTCGACAGCGGATATTCCGGCACACCTGAATATGTTTGGAGCCGGTGCGTCCGACTATAATCTTGTCTACGGCATCAATTTTAGCCAGCGTATCAGCGGTCGTATTGCCAAAGCCTACAAAGCCAAAACGGCTTTACTGGCGGCAAGTCCCGCGTTCAATCCGACGAACGACAGGAATTTATGGGCTACGGCGGCAACCTTATCCGGAGAACTGCTTAAGGATCATGGCGGCGCCGGAGGAGTGTATCCCGAAGGGCATAAATGGTTTACGGCTTCTTTTGCCGACGCTATCACCAAAACGCATGCACACGAACGTGGCGAGATGATCTGGCGCAGACCCAAAGCGGCTGCCAATACGCTGGAAGTGGATAATTACCCTCCCCTGCAATACGGTCAGGGGCTTGTCAATCCGACACAGAATCTGGTAGATGCTTTCCCGATGGCCAACGGATACCCGATAAGTCATCCGTCAAGCGGATACCGGCCGGATAATCCTTACCAAAATCGCGACTCACGCCTGGATCTGAGCATTGTGTATGACGGCAGCCGGATTAACGGCGTCGACATCTATACCGGCGTCGGCGGCCGAGAGAATGCCAAAGACTCTGTCTCCACTTCTACACGTACCGGATACTACCTGAAAAAAACCTTGCGGGACGACATGAACATAAGCCCGCAGTCCAATCAGACCAAAAATCATTATCTGGTGAACATGCGTTATACCGAACTCTACCTGATTTACGCCGAAGCGGCCAATGAAGCATGGGGACCCGACGGAGACAACGGCTTCGGATTTTCGGCGAGAGACGTGATTGGCGCCATACGTAAGCGTGCAGGAACCGGATTGGAGAATGACAATGCGTATTTACAGTCCGTTTCGTCGCTCGAAGACATGCGGAGCCTGATTCGTAACGAACGACGGCTGGAACTGTGTTTCGAAGGATTCCGTTTCTGGGATTTACGCAGATGGAAAGCCGATCTGACCGAAACGGCCAAAGGGGTAAATATCAATGCAGACAGAACGAATTATACGGTTACAGACGTGGAACGGCGCGTATACGACAACAGCTACATGCACTACGGACCCGTACCGTATAATGAAATACTTAAATACGATCAATTGGTACAGAACAAAGGTTGGTAACAGTTAAACATCATTAGCAATGAAAAGATTATTAATAGTATTTGCCATAGTAACAGGCATGTTGGCGTCATGCACAAATCAGGACATCGAATTTCCCGACTACGACTACACCACGGGATATTTCACCTATCAGTATCCGGTAAGAACGCTTTTGCTGGGAAACGACATATTGTATGATAATTCCAATGACAATGCACACATGTTCATTGTTTCCGTCGCCATGGGAGGCGTTTACAGGAATACGAAAGACCGTACGCTCTCCTTTCGTGTAGACAACAGTTTGTGCGACAATGCCCTGTTCAAGTCGTCCGGAGAACTTCTGAAGCCCTTGCCCGACAATTATTATACGCTGTCGCCCGACGACCGGATTGTGATCCAATCAGGGAACGTGAACGGCGGCGTGGAAGTGCATTTGACGGATGCCTTTTTCAATGACCCGGAAGCCGTCGGACTGACGTACGTCCTTCCGCTCAGACTTACGGGAAGCAATGACTTGGACAGTCTGCTACGCGGAAGTTCGCTTTTGTCGAATCCCGATCCGAGGATCAGCGGCGAATGGTCGATTACACCGAAAGATTTTACGATCGCTGCCGTCCGATTCCGAAACGCTTACGACGGTACGTTCTTGCATAGAGGGCAAACCGTCACATCGGGAGCCGTACAGTCGACCGTGAGTTATCGGAAACAATATGTTGAGAACGATGATCAACGGGTTGTGTCGACGACCGGGAAAAGTCAGGTCAGCCTGTCCGTACCTGTCAGGGTTGCAGGGTTGACGGGAACTGTTGGCCTGCAATTGAATTTCCCCGACGGTATCGGTACGGCCGACTGCAGTATTACCGGCACGGCAACCTTCACGGATGCCGACCGGAACGAATATACCGCTGCGATTTCCGGAAACGGACGTTTCGTCAATGGCGGTGAACCGGGTAACAGCGAAGAATGGGGCGGTAAGAAAAGGGATGCCTTATTCCTGAGCTACCGGTTTACGGACGCCGTAAACAATATTACCGGCTCTTCCACGGATACGCTGGTACTTAGAGATAGAAGCAGATCGTTCGAGACCTTTGAGATTGCATTTCCTTAATCATGGATGATTTCCCGCAAAGCGCCGGAGATTCAACATGTAAGATTCAAGGGGTCGTTTTGCGGGAAATATAACACCGTAACATGATTTTGTGCCGGAAATATACCGTTCTTGACCTGAAATCCGGTAAAAACAGTATCTTTGTACGTTCCTTATTCACATTTAATTAACAGTATATCATGAAAAGAAAAATTTTAATTTTGGTATTTACACTGTCTTTTATGCAGATACAATCTTACTCGCAACCATTTAAGATAGAGCGAATCGAACCTCATCCGCGCATATTTCTGAAGGCAGGCGAAGAAGAGCGAATCAAACAGAAAATTTCGGAAAACGACTACCTGAAACAGGTGCATAACGCCATCATTGCGAAATGTGATGAACTGCTTACCGTGCCTACGGTATCGCGTATACTGACAGGTCGCAGGACTAATTCCGGGTCGGTGTTAGACAGGATATTCTGCCTGTCGTATGCCTGCCGGATGACCGGCAATGATTCGTATAAAAACAGGGCGATTCAGGAAATGCTGGCACATGCCGCCTTTTCGGACTGGAATCCGAGTCATTTTCTGGATGTCGCAATGGCGACTGCATCGCTGTCCATTGGCTACGACTGGCTTTATCCGGTGATGAACGAGCAACAAAAAAGCATCATACGAAAAGCAATTGTGGAAAAAGGGATTCGGGACAGCGATAAATATTTCGGCTTTCATAAATCCAGTAATAATTGGGGACAGGTATGTAACGGTGGCATGGTTTTGGGTGCTTTGGCCGTTTATGAAGACGAAAAAGAACTGGCGGAAAAGATTATCCGGCGTGGAGTGGAAACGATTCGCCTGCCCTTGAAAGCATATGAACCGGATGGCGCTTACCCCGAAGGCGGCGGATACTGGGGCTATGGAACGGGCTACAATGTGATGATGAATGCGGCGCTGGAGAGCGCCCTCGGTTCGGACTTCGGTTTGCCGGACAGTCCGGGCTTTAAGGAATCGGCCCGGTTTGTTCAATACTCAACCGGCACAAGCGGCAAGCTGTTTAACTTTTACGACAATGGCGAAGGAGTACACAGCGACATACCCATCCTGTACTGGTTTGCAAAAAAATATAATGACCCCGGTTTGCTGTACCTCGCTCAATCGTCTGTTAAATTACAGGGCCGTTTTAACTCCGATCCTCTGACATTGATATACGGTTCGCAGGTGGATTTCAGCCAAATAACGCCTCCCACGGAAAAAATGTGGGTGGGGTATGGCGAAACGCCGGTGATTCTTATCCGTACAAGCTGGAAAGACAGGGATGGTCTGTATGTAGGCGTCAAAGGTGGAACGCCTTCTACCAGTCATGGACACATGGATATGGGGACGTTCGTTTTCGACGCATTGGGCGAACGCTGGGCGATGGATTTGGGCGCACAGAATTATCATACCATGGAATCCGCCGGAGTCGATTTGTGGAGCATGGGTCAAAACAGCCAGCGCTGGGACGTATTCCGTTATTCCAACAAAGAGCACAGTACGCTTACCATCAACAATAAGCGCCAATCAGTAAAGGGTAAAGCGCCCATCACAGAAGTTTTTAAATCCAATAAGCGAATGGGCGGCCGGATAGATCTGTCGAGTCTTTATCCGGAAGACGTTTCACAAGTAACGCGCGACGTGGAACTGCTCAACGAACAGTATCTACAAGTAACGGATAACATTACCGCTTCCGATAATGCAGCCCGGATAACGTGGACGCTGGTAACCCCGGCAGCAGTTCAAAAAACGGGTGAAAACGAAATCCTATTGACCCAAAACGGTAAAACAGTCGTTTTATCCGTAAAATCGCCGGAAAAGTTTGATTTGTCATTTGTCCCGGCCGCTCCCGAAAGCGGACAGTATGGCGAACCGAATCCCGGCGTTACGTTTATTCGTCTGTCCTGTCAGGTAAATGCAAAAAGCCGCACCAGAATTCAAGTGCTGTTAAAGCCGGTATTTTGATATTATAACATGAAATATCCATACATTTAATAAAAAATCAACTATGAGAACAACTGTTGTGTCAATCATTGTATTATTCCTCCTTTCGTGCAGTCTTTTTGCACAGAAAGAGAATTTGTTAAGCGGGAAATATTCCGCAGCGGAATTGCAGCGTATATTAATCCCGCAAAAAGACTGGACGCCCTTCCCCCGTCTCGACGACCGCGAGGGCTGGGCCAGGGCCGACAAAAACATGCTGGAGTCATGTATCAGGACCGCCGAGAGTTATCTGGACTACGACTGGCCGACCATTCCCGCCACCCTGTCACTGCTGTATGTTCGCGACGGCAACAGAAGCCGGTACGAAGCCGTAAGTTTCAAGAAGCGAAACGTGCTGGCGACCCTGATTATGGCCGAAGTCGCCGAAAACAAAGGCCGTTTCATTGACGCGGCTATCAACGGCGTATGGTCCGTTTGTGAAGAATCGTGGTGGGGTGTTTCCGCGCATTTGCCCGGCGGCAAAGAGTATGCCGGACTGATGGATGTCTCCCGACCGTTCGTCGACCTGTTTGCCGCCGAAACGGGGAAAGTTCTTGCCTGGGCGGACTATTTTCTGGGAGACCGGTTCGACGCCGTCTCTCCGCAAATCCGCAAGCGCATCTACCGCGAGATTACATACCGGCTTCTTGACCCCTTCATGACCCGCGACCACGGGTGGACGGGCAAAGACGGATCAATCCCCAATAACTGGAACCCGTGGATTTGCTCGAATCTGCTGAACACCGTGCTTCTGGTGGAAAATGACGGGCAAAAACGCACCGCTGTCGTGAACGAAATCCTGACTGTCCTCGACAACTTCTTCAACCCCTATCCGCAGGACGGCGGATGCGATGAGGGACCGGGCTACTGGAACGTGGCAGGCGCCTCGTTCTACGACAATATTGTCCTCCTGAACCTCGCCGCCGGCGACGCGTTCCGCTACGTATACGAAAGCGAAAAATTCAGGAATATGGGACGTTACATTTATCGCGCGCAAATTGGAGAGAATTACTTCCTGAATTTTGCCGACGCCTCTCCCCGTGCCGGCGTGGATGCCAATATGATTTACCGTTTCGGAAAGGATATCGACGAGAGAGACATGATGGACTTCGGCGCCTTTTACCGCAAGCCGGGCGCTTCCGCCGCCGCCGGTCTGCGAAGCCTGTGCGCACTGTTCATACAGGACGAACTGTGGAACGCCACTCAACGGCTTCCCCTACCCTGCGATGTGTGGCTGCCTGATTTGCAGGTGATGATTGCCCGCGACCGGCAAGGCTCGTCCGACGGCTTTTACCTCGCTGCCAAGGGCGGACACAACAGCGAAAGTCACAATCACAACGATATAGGGAGTTACGTCGTGTTCTACGACGGTCAGCCGCTGCTGATTGACGTCGGCTCGGGCAAATACACCGCCCGAACATTCAGTGCCGACAGGTACGACATCTGGTTCAACCGTTCGGATTTCCACAATCTGCCCACCGTCAACGGCTGCACGCAACAGCCGGGACGCCGCTTCGAAGCCTCAGGCGCAAGTTATCGCGCCGGGAAATCGTCGGCGGTATTTTCGCTCGACATCGCAAAGGCCTATCCCGAAGAAGCGGCTGTAAACGGTTGGAAACGTACCCTGACGCTGAATCGCGGGAAAAAGGTGGTGATTCGTGATGCGGTCGATTTGAAGAAAGCCGACGCCATCGTTCAGCATCTCATGACCTGCTGGCCGGCGGAAGTGACGCAGCCCGGCAGACTCGTCATTCACGGTCAGGCGAAAGACGGGGAGAACACGGATTTCGTGGTCGCCTACAACCCGAAGCAAATGAGGGCGGAAGTGGAAAAAGTGACACTCTCGACCGAAGAAGACGAAGGCATCCTAAACGGCTGGGGCGACCGGATTTACCGCATCCGCTTACACGTGATTGCGCCCAAAGCGAAAGATACGTATTTGTTTGAAATAATGAAAAAATAACTCCCGTATCATGAAAAAAGTTTTTGTCATCTTCTTTTTTTTATTCGTCTGTGGGAAAGGAGGTGGATATGCGCAGACAAACCTGCAGACAATCAATACGGTTGACGACGTTTGCCGGGCATATCCGGAGCAAATCAAAATGCTTTTTGACGCCCTGAATACGGATTATCCCGGACTGGAAAAAACGAAAGCGGCCTTTCTCTCCGGAAACCTGCCTCTGGCATGTACACATTTACTGGAATATTACGGCATGTCCGACAGGACGACGCCAAAAGACAGGCTGCCTGCCACATCGCGGCAAACACAAGCCGAAGCGGATACGATTCTTCAAGATACATACACCTTTCAGGAAGTAAAAGGGAAAGCGCCCCGATTGCCGGACGGACATCTGAAGTGGACGCACAATGGGCCTAATGACGACATCGAATGGGCATGGGCGCTTAATCGCCATTACCCCGTCGGGGATTTGATAGATGCTTATTTTGAAACGGGTAATCCTGATTATGTTCGCTATATCGATTTCTTTGTCAAAAGCTGGATTGTATGCAGTTGGCCTTATCCTGCCGTAAAAAGCAGCACGGCCATGTGGCGTGGTCTGGAAGTGAGTTTCCGTGCAAAAACATGGAAATCCGTATTCTATAAACTCCGGAACACCGGGCAAATAAGCCGGGCTACGCAATTGCTTATTCTCGCCGGCTTACCGGCACACGCCCATTATGCGCGTAATTTTCATGCGGAAGGAAATTGGCTCACCATGGAAATGAGCGGACTGGCAACCATTGCCGGTGCATGGCCGGAATTTCGGGAGGCTTCCCAATGGATGGATTATTCCGTCAATGAAATGGTTGCAGGCATGAAGAAACAGGTATATCCGGACGGTGTACAAAAAGAACTGACCTCGTCGTATCATCAGGTGGCGCTGTCCAATTTCGACCTGTTCGCCGATCTCTGTAAAACGTCCGGTATAGCTTTACCCGAATATTTTCACCGCACCATTGAAGACATGTGGAATTATCTGGCCTGGAGTATTCGCCCCAACGGTTTCGGACTGCTGAACAATGATGCGGATCTGATTTACAACAGAGATATGATTTTAAAAACGGCCGACGAATACCGGCGTCCGGAATGGGCTTATATCGCTTCCAACGCGGGAAAAGGCGTATGTCCGGCTATGGGACCTTCCTGTTTCTTTCCGTGGGCGGGACAGCTGATTTCCCGGAGCGGTTACGATCAAAATGCCCACTGGTCGTTTTTTGACATGGGACCCTGGGGATCAGGACATCAGCACAACGACAAACTGCATTTGTCAGTCTCCGCTTACGGTCGCGATCTGTTGGTGGATGCGGGACGGTTTGCCTATATGGGAGACGTCGCAAGGAAATTCAGGGCATATGCCCTGGGCAGTCAGGGGCATAATCTCGTTTTGGCAGACGGCAAGGGACAGGGCAAAGGACAGCCTGTGGCCACAGCGCCTGTCGATGAGAAGGATTATCTAATCGAACAGGATTTTGATTACGGCAGCGGCACATTCGATAATTTTACGGATACGGAGGGCGTTTTCAGCCATACCCGCTCGGTAATGTATGTCCGGAACGGTTTTTGGATAGTGGCCGACAAACTGGAAACCGACCGTCCGCGTAAAATGGAAACGTTATGGCACTGGCATCCGTCATGCAAGGTTCATTTCCTGAAAAACGGGTCGGCAGCCTCCGAAAATGAATATGGAAACATGACCATTATCCCCGTGGGGAAACAGAAATGGAAAACGGAGCAAATCTCCGGACAGGAAACCCCTGTGCAGGGATGGTACAGCAAGGAGTATAACACGTATGAGCCGAATATAACGTCCGTGTTTTCCACCGAACTTTTTTCTTCCGATATCTTTGTGTGGATATTGTGGCCGTCGGAGAAGACCTCCGCAGGGAACATCATCAAGGCAACGCTCCTTTCAAAACAGGACAACAGCGTTACGGTTCGCATAAAAGATTCGGGAAAAGGCGAATGGGTGATACGGATACCTTTTCGGGATAAAAATGATATCGCATTCTCTTTCAGGAACGCGAAATAAACAGAATATAACAAGTCTCTCCGGTGTGGTTACTCACGCTAACGCTTGCAGAAATATCTG
>JAITAY010000378.1 GCA_031283915.1 Tannerella sp. | reverse complement strand
GTGTACCCGGGCGGGTACTTGACGCGCACCCGGGCGGGTACTTGACGCGTACCCGGACGGGTACTTGACGCGTACCCGGGCGGGTACTCGACGCGTACCCGGGCGGGTATTCGACGCGTACCCGGGCGGTTTTTACAAATATACTGCCTGCAATATGGATGATAAAACAGTATGGCGGAATTTTGATGCGGTTGCCCTGAAAGGATATAGGATAGCCGCTTGCTTAAATAATCTGTTTCCTGCCCTCTTCGGTCAATGGGAGGGTATTTTTTATCCTTTCTGTCTGTCCCTACGTTTTTGTAAGTTTTGCCGATTTTCCCCTACATTTTAGAAACCGTCCCCTGGCGGACGTTCATTCACCGGAGGGAAGTCGCGGGCGAATAACTTTTTGCCAGTCAAAAGACTGGCGCCGTTATCCGATTTTTTGAATAACGTCCCGGAGGGCTTTGGCACGGCCTTTGCAAAGAGGGTTGGCAGAAAATAGTTTTTATTCAGGTAAAAGGTTTGTTTTATGAGAAAGATTGCGATTTACGGGAAAGGTGGCATCGGCAAGTCGACCACCACACAGAACACGGTGGCCGGACTGGCCGAAATGGGACGGAAAGTGATGGTGGTCGGGTGTGACCCGAAGGCCGATTCCACCCGTCTGCTGCTGCACGGTCTGGCACAGAAGACCGTGCTGGATACCCTCCGCGACGAGGGAGAGGACGTCGAACTGGACGACGTGATGAAGACAGGATTCCAGCATACGAGCTGCGTGGAGTCCGGCGGTCCGGAACCGGGCGTCGGATGCGCCGGACGCGGCATCATCACCTCCATCAACCTGCTCGAACAGCTGGGCGCCTACGACAGCGACAAGCAACTGGACTACGTCTTTTACGACGTGCTGGGCGACGTCGTCTGCGGGGGATTCGCCATGCCCATCCGCGACGGCAAGGCACAGGAAGTATACATCGTCTGTTCGGGCGAGATGATGGCCATGTATGCGGCCAACAACATCTGCAAGTCCATCGCCAAATTCGGGAAAGTGGGCGACGTCCGGCTGGGCGGGCTGATATGCAACTCGCGCAAGGTAGACAACGAAGCGAACATGATTCGGGAATTTGCCAAAAAACTCGGCACGCAGATGATACACTTCGTGCCGCGGGACAACATGGTGCAACATGCCGAAATCAACCGCAAGACCGTGATCGACCATGCGCCCGACCATCCCCAGGCCAACGAATACCGCACGCTGGCCAAAAAAATCGATGAAAACCGGATGCACATCATCCCCACGCCGCTGACCATGCAGGAACTGGAAGACCTGTTAGTCGGGTTCGGCATCCTCAACTAAGACACCATCATCATTAATCACTAACCATTAATAATTAACCAAAGTGTTGTTGATAAGAGCCATTGTACGTCCGGAGAAATCGCCGGTCGTTATGAAAGATTTGTTCAACGCGGGCTTTCCCGCCGTCACGAAACTCTCCGTCTTCGGGCGGGGAAAGCAGCGCGGACTGAAAGTAGGCAACGTCACCTACGACGAATTGCCCAAAGACCTGCTGATGATTGCCATCCACGACAGGGACAAGGATTTCGTCGTAGAAACGATTATCCACTCCGCCCGTTCGCAACCCAGGGGACAGGCGGGCGACGGCAAGATTTTCGTCACCCCCATCGTGGAAACCTACACCATCTCCAGCGGCAGAAAGGAATAGACACATGAAACTGATCCTTGCCATCATACGGATCGCCAAAATGGGCGAAACCAAGCAGGCGCTGGCCGAAGCCGGACTGCCTTCGTTCACGGCCATGCCCGTGCTGGGACGCGGACAGGGGCACGGCGACCTGGAGAGAATCAGGGAAGCCGAAGCTTCGCCCGACATCCTTGAGTTCATCCCCGAAGTGCCCCGGCTGAAATCCAAGCGGATGATTACGCTCGTTGTCACCGATGAAAAGAAAGACCTGGCCGTCGAAACGCTTATCCGGGTGAATCAGACCGGAAAAAGCGGCGACGGCAAGATATTCGTAGTGCATACGCTCGCTTCCTATGGCGTGCACACCGGCGAATCGGGCGACATCACATTAGATTAATATTTCAAACGACCACAAGAATGATTGATACATCAGAAAAAACCGAACAGACCGCCGAACTCCTCTCCGGACTGCAAAAATTCAGGGAGGACACCGTCGTCAAGTATCCGAAAAAGGTTGGCCGGAAACGCGCGAAGGCGATTGTCCTCAGCGACCCCGATACGCCGCCCGAAATACAGGCCAACGTCCGCACCGTCCCGGGCATCATCACCCAGCGCGGCTGCACCTATGCCGGCTGCAAGGGCGTGGTGCTGGGTCCCACGCGCGACATCGTCAACATCACGCACGGCCCTGTCGGATGCGCCTTCTACTCCTGGCTCACCCGCCGCAACCAGACGCTCCCCGACAGCGACAGCGATTCCAATTTCATCCCCTACTGCTTCTCGACCGACATGCAGGACTCGAACATCGTCTTCGGCGGCGAGGAGAAACTGAAACAGGCCATCCGCGAAGCCAGCGAACTGTTTCACCCCCGGGCGATAGCCATCTTCTCCACCTGCCCGGTCGGACTGATCGGCGACGACGTGCACCGCGTGGCGCGGCAGATGATGGAGGAAATCGGCAACGGAATCAATATCTTCGGCTTCTCGTGCGAAGGCTACCGTGGCGTCTCGCAGTCGGCCGGCCACCACATCGCCAACAATGGCCTGTTCAAAAACCTGATTGGCCGCGACGACCGGGTGCGGGGCACGCTGAAATACCGAGTCAACCTGCTGGGCGAATACAATATCGGCGGCGACGCCTTCGAACTGGAACGGGTTTTCGAGAAATGCGGCATCCATCTGGTGGCCACGTTCAGCGGTAATTCCACGATACAGAAGTTCGAAAATGCGCATACGGCCGACCTGAACATGGTCATGTGCCACCGTTCCATCAACTACGTCGCCGAAATGATGGAAACGGCTTTCGGTATTCCCTGGATCAAGGTACAGCCCATCGGGGCGCGTTCCACAGCCCGGATGCTGCGGAAAATCGCGCAGTATTTCGGCGACGGGGAACTGTCCGGCCGCGTGGAAGAAGTCATCGCCGAAGAAATGATTCCGGTGGAAAGGGTGCGCCTGGAAGCGCTCGGGAAGACGAAAGACAGACGGGCGATGCTGTTCGTCGGCGGTTCGCGGGCGCATCACTATCAGGACCTCTTCGAGGAACTGGGCATGACCACCATCGCCGCCGGTTACGAATTTGGCCACCGCGACGACTACGAAGGCCGCCGCGTCATCCCGACCATCCAGATTGACGCCGACAGCCGCAACATCGAGGAAATCACCGTCTCAAGGGATGCCACGCGCTACCGTCCCCGCAAAACGGAGGAGGAATTGCAGGCGCTGGAGGCCGAAGGCATGGAGTTTAACGAGTATCACGGCTTGATGAAGCAAATGGAAAAGGGGATGCTCGTCATCGACGACCTCAGCCACTACGAGATGGAGAAGCTGATCGAACGCTATCATCCCGATGTGTTCTGCGCCGGAATCAAGGAAAAGTTCTGCGTGCAGAAGATGGGTATTCCGCTGAAACAGCTTCACAACTACGACGCCGGCGGCCCCTACGCCGGCTTCCGGGGCGCCATGAATTTCTACCGCGACATCGAAATGATGGTCGGCGCCACGGTCTGGAAAGAACTGAAAGCCCCCTGGGAAAGCGAAGACTACATCGAAGCGGAATTTAATTATGAATTGTAAATGATAAATGATATGCTGTTACGTCATACTACTGCAAAGGAAATTGACCGGAAGGCGCTGACGGTCAATCCGGCTAAAACATGTCAGCCGGTTGGCGCCATGTATGCTGCACTCGGTTTACACGGCTGTCTGCCTCACAGTCACGGGTCGCAGGGTTGCTGCTCCTATCACCGGAGCGCGCTCACACGCCATTTCAAGGAACCGGTCATGGCGGCTACGAGTTCGTTTTCGGAGGGATCGTCCGTCTTTGGCGGTTCCTCCAACCTCGTGTCGGCCATCGAAACTATCTTTACGGTCTATGAGCCGGACGTGATTGCCGTTCATACGACTTGCCTGTCCGAAACTATTGGCGACGACCTGACGCAAATTATCTCCAAAGCGAAAGAGGAAGGGAAAATCCCCGAAGGAAAAACGGTTATCTACTGCAACACGCCCAGCTACATCGGGACGCACATCACGGGCTATTCCAATCAGCTGGCCTCGTTCGTCAGGTTTTTTTCGACGGCCACGCCGCGGAAACGCAACGTCGTCAACCTCGCCGCCGGCTGGATGGAACCTTCCGACATGCGCGAAATCAAGCGGATGGCCGGCCTGCTGGAAGCACGCATCATCCTGTTTCCCGACATGTCCGGCGTGCTGGATGCCCCGCTGACGGGCAAGTTCAGGATGTATCCTCCGGGAGGCACCTCGCTGCACGACCTCACGGCCACGGGCGACAGCCGCTTCACCATCGGCCTGGGCGCCTATTCGACGGAAGACGCCTGTGTGAAGCTGGAGAACAAGTGCAAGGTCAGGTTTGAAGTGCTGGAAATCCCCATCGGACTGAAGGCGACCGACCGCTTCATTGTCTCGCTGAGCCGCCATGCCAACGTCCCCGTGCCCGACGCCATCACCGAAGAGCGCGGCCGGCTGCTCGACCTGATTGCCGACAATCACAAGTATTTCTACGGCCGGCGCGTCGCCCTGTTCGGCGACCCGGACACGCTGATTCCCCTGACGGAGTTTCTGCTGACCCTGGACATGAAACCGGTCTATATCGTCACCGGCACGTCCGGCAAGCATTTTGACGAATCCATGACCGAAATGTTGTCGGAAAAGGTTCCCGAAGCCCGCTACCGAAGCGGCGAACGTGCCGACATGTTCCTGCTTCACCAGTGGATGAAGCAGGAGCCGGTCGATCTGCTCATCGGAAACACCTACGGCAAGTACATCGCCCGCGACGAAAACATTCCCTTTGTCCGGTTGGGCTTTCCGGTTGTCGACCGGCCGGGCAGCACTTATTTCCCGCACGTGGGATACGTCGGCGCCACGAATCTTGCCGTCAAGATACTGGATAAGTTATTAGATCATCAGGACCGTGTCTGTCCCGAAGAAAAAATGGAATTTCAGATGTACAACATAAAAAATCAGGGCTTAGGAACTGTCTGGAAATAAACCATCCAAATTTACGGGAGATGTTTTTTGCCATCCAACGACTGAAAATGCGCGCATACCGGGGTATGTAAGCATTTTCAGGAGGAAGTATGGTG
>JAITAY010000366.1 GCA_031283915.1 Tannerella sp. | reverse complement strand
TTGTTAGGATTCGTTAGGGTATATGTGGATCGCTACTCTGCATGGATTGAACAGGTATAACGGATACGAATATTTCCAGTATTTCCATGACGAGGCAGACACCACATCATTAAACCATGATCAGGTCACATCGCTCTTTTACGATTCGTCCCACCGTTTATGGGTTGGCACCATCAAAGGAGTTAACCGGTACGATTTCATGAATAACCGTTTTGTCCGTTGCAGGAGTAAGTTATCCACCATTAATATGATAAACTCCTTTTTTGAAGACCATGCACACCGCATTTGGGTTGCCTCAGGCTACGGAGCGGGATGGATAGACACGGAACACATGGAAATGCATTTGCTGCCCGAATGTAAATATACGGTACATTCGTTTTGGGAAGATGATTTCCACCGGCTGTGGATGGGAACAGCCGTCGGCCTGGCTGAGTTCGGAAACGATTCTGTCCTGAATTATTATTCGTTACCCGGCGACAAGCAGATCACGTCGCAAGTATACAAAGACCCGCGAGGCAGGTGGTGGCTGGGAACAAATGCAGGATTATGCCTGTTTGATCCCGTATCAAGAACGTTCATGGAGACGCCGGCGCCATGCCTTGAATTTCTGAATTTGCGGAAAATCCCAATTAATTTCATTCAGGAAATAGACCGGATGCAATTATTGATAGGCACCGAATCTCAAGGGCTTTTCCTTTATGACATGATGTCGCAGACATTGCTTCATAACGAATCCCGGCAGCTGAACAGGATGAACGCACAAGAGTTCCTTTCCTGCTATGTCGACAGGGAAAAAAACATCTGGATCGCTTCCTATGAGAAAGGTTTTACGGTGTGGAACAAATCCTTGAATTATTTTAATGTCGATTACAAACTGAACGAACTGGTAAGGGATAAATTTGTAACCCGCATCGTGGAAGACCGTTATGGGAATTTGTGGATAAGTACGCGCTACCATGGCCTTTTCCTGTACACGGCTTCGGGCACAGTCACCGTATATAATGCCGGAAAGAACCCGGAACTGTTCAACGGGGACGAAAGTCCGATCGAATCGCTGTTTGTCGATTCACGAAACAGGATATGGATTGGAACGCAAAGACAATTGATTATCTGCAACATTTCGCCCGACGGTCGCATTACGCATATTGCCGGAAAAGAAATTGAAAATGTCAGGATCATGAAAGAAGACGGGAATGGGAATCTCTGGGCAGGCACATGGAACGGACTGTACAAAATTGAATCCGGGCGCACGCCGTTCGACCGGATTCAACATATCCACACAACAGGCAATATTCCCGACGTTTGTATTCTGGATTCGGGCGATATCCTGTTTTCAATTTATGGGGAAGGTATTTTCAGGCTGCCTGCCGGAGATTCGATTCCAAAACGGTATGACGAAGCGCCGGAAAAAGCGGTGGCCGTGATGCGGAATTGCGTTACGATATACGAAGATTCACAACACCGGATATGGTTTGGAAGTTATCTGAACGGAATGTTGTGCCGCTCGAACGACGGTTACAGGATTATTACGAAAGACGGCGGGCTGCCGAACAATAATGTCCTGTGTTTCCGGGAAGATATTCAAGGCAACCTCTGGATTAGTACGTCACAAGGTATTTCCCGGATGAATCCTGCCGACAATACATTCACCACCTACACCAAAAGCGACGGCGCTCCGGGCAATCAATATCACGAAAAGGGAGGATTGGAACATTCGGACGGGCGCATTTTTTTCACCGGGAATCATGGCCTTACCTTTTTTAATCCGTTGACCGTATTGCCGGAAAAACAGCCGCCCGCGATTCACCTTGAAGACTTGAAAATCCTGAATCGCAGCATCCGCCCGGCACACGACAACCCGGTCTTGCACGCAAGCATCGCTTACACCGACCATATTACGCTAAACCACCGGCAATCGTCCTTTTCCCTGGATTACGCGGGCATTGATTTCCTGTCGCCCGAAAAATTGAATTACGCCTGTAAACTGGAAGGTTTCGACAAGGAATGGAACAGGGTTGGCAATTTCCGCCGCGCCACTTATTCTAATCTCCCTCCCGGCAAATATACATTCCGGGTGAAAGCCTTTAACGGCGAAGGGATGGAAAGCCCGGCTCCTGCCGAACTGCGGATTACCGTTCTACCGGCGCCCTGGTTTTCATGGCCGGCATGGACGTCCTATATATTGATATTCCTTTTTATCACGTTCTTCCTGTTCCGGCAGAGTTTCAAGATAAAAATGAACGGGCGACTGCTGGAAATAGAACACCGGGAAAGGGAAAGAGAGAGGGAAATAACGGAAATGAAAATGCATTTTTTTACAAACATTTCCCACGAATTGCGTACGCCGTTGACGTTGATCTCCGCACCACTTGAACAATTGTGGGCGTTGAACCTTCCGGACAAACCGAAGCGTCTGCTGGAAACGATTTCCGGAAACGTACAAAACATGTTGAAGTTAATCAACCAGCTGCTTGATTTCAGAAAGATGGAAACAGGCGTTTTGGCGTTACAGGTACAACAGGAAGATGTAATCCTCCTTATGAAAAATATTTTAGAGGTATTTGTTCCTTCTGCTGAGAAAAAACAGATAGATCTGTCATTTATCCCTCATGTTCACGAATTTATGTTATGGGTAGACACTGACAAGTTAGAAAAAATATTGCACAACCTGTTGTCCAATGCACTGAAACATACACCGGAAAAAGGAATTGTAAAAATAATAACCCGTGAATTGACGCATCTCGAAGCCAATAAAAAATATCAGGATTTATCCGAAACAACAGGATACTCCTATATCGAAATCACGGTTTCCGATTCAGGACACGGCGTTCCCGAAGACAAGATGGGAGATTTGTTTATCCGTTACCGACAAATCGACGGCCCGTCCGGTACAAGACCCGATTATGGGGGTAGCGGCATAGGCTTACATTATACCAAACGTCTGGCGGAAATTCACAACGGCCGGATTAAAGCGGTAAACAAACCGGAGGGCGGCATGGCCTTTTCTTTTATCCTTCCCACAGGAGACGTCTTTTCGGAAAATGAGAAAAAAGCATACTTGGAAGTATTTACGTCGACTCCTGCTGAACAAATCGAACCGGAACAAACCGGCCGCAGCATACAAAAAAAACAATATACCATCCTGATCGTGGAAGACAATGCGGAATTGATGGAATTTATCCGTAATCTGCTGTCGCCACAGTACGAATTACTGACCGCATCCGATGGGGACAAGGGTTGGGAAACAGCGGAAAAAGAATCGCCCGATCTGATAATAAGCGACGTGTTGATGCCCGGAATCTCCGGATACCAACTGTGCGCACAAGTGAAAAACCATCCGGCGCTCAGCCATATTCCCGTTATACTGCTTACCGCCAAAAGTACGCTGAACGACCAGCTGGAAGGTCTTGAACAGGGCGCCGACGTATATATCAACAAACCTTTCCACGTAGATTTCCTGCTGCTGACCATCAAAAACCTTTTCCTTGCACGCGACCGTTTGCGCCATTATTACGCCGACCCGCAAACGAAGGATGAAACGCCCGTTCCCATACCCCTGAATCCGTATGACCGGAAATTCATGGATCGAATGATGCAACTGTTGGAACAGGAATTATCCAATCCCCAATTAAATGTAGACGCACTCGGAAAAGAACTCGGATTCAGCCGCACGGCATTTTACCGGAAAATAAAAGGGTTGACGGACATGTCGCCCGTTGATTTCCTGCGCAGCTACCGTCTTAGGAGAGCCGCCGAGATGATTCGTGAAGATGCGGATACCCTATCCGGTATCTCCGAAAAAACGGGATTCGGTTCTTATTCCTATTTCTCGAAATCGTTCAGGAATCATTTCGGCCTAAACCCCAAAGATTATAAAAATCAGATATAACCCCGTTAAGCAATGACAGTATTCTATATGGACGGGCTTACGAACGTCCTCAATCGCCTGTTCGAACCGTTCCGTCATCTGTTTAAAACAGGCAGGAGAACCCCTCCCCGGATAATCGTACAGGCGTTTAATATGGATGACTTTTTTTTATAATCCCGCCACCGTAACCCCTTCAATGTTTTCATTCCATTTGATACGTTCTTCCCAGGTGGCTTTTTTCCTTTTGCTGCGGCGGTCGAAGATGAGCAGGTACAGCGGCGAACCCGGCGCTTTCCTGTCCTGATAGCGTTTTATCTGTTGCAAGCCTTCTGCAAGTATGCGTTCATAACTTTTCCTGTCACGCATAACTTTTATTTCCATAATACATCTGTAATCACGGTATTCGACGTACAAATCCATTTTCCCGCTTCCGGCAGCCACTTCCCGGTCTATCCTTCCGCCGCCGTTTAAAAGACGTTGCATGAATGCCAGCAGCATCAGATGGGGAAATGATTCCCGAAATTCGGATTTCTCTTCCCAAAATTCCGAATTTTCACGCCAAAACTGCTGAAATTCCCGTAGCAAACTGTCCATATCCAAGCTGCCGTCAGGTTTTTGCCACTTGAAATTGGACGGGGGAGGCATCATGATTTGCATACTCGAATTTACTACACGCGTTAAGATTTCAGTATATATAGGATTGGAGATCGTCAGTCCTCTCTCCGTGTCGTACGTCACTAATCCCAAATCCATCGCCTGCTGAACGCCCGGACTGTCGAGGTTCAGATCCATGTTCATTTCGCCCGAAATGACGGCTTCAACGACAGGCTTTACCGCTGCGTCCTGCATCCGGTATACTAATGAATCCAGATGCGTCTCACGTGCCTCGATCATCTGTCGGCGTGCCTCAACGACATGCTTTAGTTCGACTGTCTC
>JAITAY010000320.1 GCA_031283915.1 Tannerella sp. | reverse complement strand
TTATTTTTTCTACCACGGAGGCACAGCATTCACGGAGTTTTTATGACCGCCTTTTACTTCCGTCTATTGACACCCCAGGCTGTGTTCGGTTCAGGCCCCAGCCAGAGTTCGAGCGTTCCGCCGGATACGAAGTCTTCGTGCGGGAACTGAAAAGAATCCTGAGGTTTTCCGTTCAACGCCGCTTTTTGAATATAGCCATTCGTTTGTGAATTATCGTATGTCTTGATTTTGAATGTTCCGCCCCTGTAATAGTCGGGATTCAGGCGAATGGTGATTTCGTCAAAAATCGGGCTGGTGATGTCGTACAGCGGTTTTTGGTCATTGGTGCCCCGTATGTTGAACAGGCCGATCGCCATCAGGGCGCTGACGCCTCCCATCTGTCCCTGGTCTTCGTCGTGTCCGCCATACCCTTTGTCGGGTGTGACGGCGCCGTAAGCCTGCTGTTTGACTTTCCGCACCCAGTATTGCGTCAGCCAGGGCTTACCCGCATGGCTGAACACATGAGCGTTGGAACATCCGGGCTGATTGGCGTAACTGACGAATCCGTTACTGTATCCAAAGACGAAATCGTCTTTCCCGGATTTTTCAAAAGCCTCGTTCAGCTTGCCACATAAAATGTCGTTGCCTCCCATCAGCGCCGCCAGTTCGGGAATCGCGTGGGAGAGCGACCAGGTACCCTGCCAGGCATTGGCCTCCACCCATCCGCTGCCGCTTAGCGGGTCGTTGTGAAGCCAGTTGCCGTCGGCGTCTTTGGGGAAAATCAGTTTTTGTTCGGGATGGTATAACTTCGTCCACCCCTGAGAACGTTTCAGGTAATAAGCAGCGTCTTTTTTCTTTCCCATTTGGGCTGCCATCTGCGACAGTGACCAGTCCTGGAAAGCCATTTCCAGCGTGATCCCTGCATTGTTGGGATAATACCCGTTCTTGATGTAGAAGCGGACTTCTTCGCCGCCCATCATCCCGCCGGGCTGATGATTCTTCACCATCATTCGCCAGGCTGTTTCGGGTGATTTCCGGGTGAAGCAGCCTTTCAAATAAGCACTGACGATCAAATTGGTGGCCGGGCATGAAGTCATAATATAGGAATAGCCTCCGGCAATGGGGCCTCGCGGCAAAAGTCCGCCGTTTTCGGCATATTGAACCAGGCAGGCGGCCATATCGTCCAGCACTTCAGGCCAGGCCAGCCCCCAGAGAATATTCAGGTTCCACTGCGTCAGCCAAAAGGCGTCGGAATTATAGATATGGAACCGACTGCTTCCATCCGGGTTTTTCGGCAGCGTCCGGATTTTCAGCACAGCGTTTTTTGTTACCGCGCCCACCCGTTCTCCCTGTGTATAGTCTGGATAATCGCCGGATACGTCGTCAATCTTGTGCCGTCCCAAAAGAGCGTGCCACAGATCGGTATAGAATTTAATTTGCTGGGCGTCCGTGCCGCCTTTCACGTCGATGCGTCCCAACCAGTTGTTCCATTCGGCTTGCGATGCGTTCCTGACGGCGTCGAAATCCCAGCCTGCACACTCGGCATCCATGTTGCGGCGAGCATTTTCAATGCCGGTATAGGATATGGAAAACTTGATCCGGATTTCATCCCCTGCTTTTACCTGATAGAGTGCGCTTGCGCCGGTTGTCGGGGCATCGCAATAGCCGTTGCTGTCCGGACGCTTCGGAAACACGTTTTTTTTTCCGGTCAGAGACCGAATGTCAGGCAACGTTTTTTCGTCGTCCCATCCGTTAAGCTCCTGAAAAGGCTTGTCAAAACGGACGATAAAGAAGATGCGGACATTGTCCGGTCCGCCCCACAAGCGTCCGGTCGTATTAATCGAGCCTTCCAGTTCGGTGTCGCTGACTCTGGTCAGTCGCGCATCGGTCATGGTGCTGGTGGCTGTATACCCGCCCAGATTCAGCAAGATGCGGGAAACGGCGTCGCGCGTATATCGCAGCCGGTAAAAGCTCACGCGGTCTGTGGCCGTCTGTTCCACCCAAATGTGGTAATCGTTCAAAAACAGGCGATGATAGCCGGGTTGCACGATTTCACCTTCATGGGCAAAAGCCGATTTCCAGTTTTGTTCGCCCAGCGAAGGATTGACTTCGCCTGTGGTCGGCATCAGGGTGATGCCCGAAAGCATCCAGCCGTGTACCTGCGGAAAGCCTGATACTTCCAAAGAATTGTAATTGTATCCGCCGCCGTATTGATTTTTGTTACGTGTCATGGGTGCCGCGCCAATCATGCCAAAAGGTTGATTGCCGGTGATAAAGAAAAAATACCGGCCTCTGGCGGATTCGATGTAGGGATCCACTTTGGACAGGTAGTCCGGATAATCTTCCGGCGCCGGATATACTTCAATTTCCGATAATCCTAATTGCGAACCGTCGCCATCGGTTACTTCAAATTTTATCCAGTTAACCTTTTTACCGGGGAAATCTACCGTTTTAGCCAGTCCGTTATTCGGAATAGCATAGACGGGCAGGGTGGTGCCGTCGCTGAAATGCAGGACGCCTCCGGCGGTATGGCTGGCTGGCGTTGCACGGTCATACAGAATGATCCGGTTGATGACACGGGGTTGATCCCATGTCAATTGTATCCACGGATAATTGACTTGTCCCCAGTACGTGACATGGCTTTGCGATGCCCATTCACAGCGATTTTCTACACCTATCCATCCGTCAATCACATGGTGTTCATTAGAATCGGACGATACCGACGACGCCGTTACCCTGGCAAAAGGAGCAATATTATCCGGTCCGGCGACAAGATTTAGACTCAAGCTTCCGAAGACGAGCAGGAAGCACATTTTTTTTACTTTCATATTTTCTCTACTTTCATTAAACGATTGTCAAAAGTCTTTTGATTTGTGCCACAAAGGTAGAGATCCGGTTGGTTTATTCAAAAAGACACCTTCTGTTTTTTGGAGGAAATTCCGTTATTTTGTACCGTCACTAAAAAATAAGAATGATGTTATTGGACAGTATGAAAAACAGGCGGAGCATCCGCAAGTACACGCAGCAAGACCTTCCCGAGAGCTTGCTGGAAGAATTGTTTGAAGTCGCATCCCGCGCTTCCAACACGGGAAACATGCAGCTATACAGCGTCGTTGTCAACCGCGACCGGGCGAGCCGGGAACGGCAGGCGCCGTTCCATTTCAACCAGAAAATGGTGACGGAGGCGCCGGTACTCCTCACCTTCTGCGCCGATGCCAACCGGTTTGTCAAATGGGCGGAACAGCGGAACGCGCAGGCCGGATTCGATAATTTGCAAACCTTCCTGGCCGCCACCACGGATGCGCTGCTTTTTGCCCAGGCATTTTGCGATGCGGCGGAAGCCCGGGGAATAGGGATCTGTTATCTGGGAACAGCGACCTGGAATGCGGATAAAATCATCGAAGCCCTGTCATTGCCCCGTCTGGTCGTACCGGTAGTTTCCGTAACGGCCGGTTATCCCGCCGAGCCGTTGCCCGCACAGCCCGAACGCTTGCCTTTGGAGGCCGTTATCCATCGCGAAACTTACGGCGACTATACCCCGGAAGCCATTGACCTTTTCTACAAGGCGAAGGAAGAATTGGAGGCGAACAGGCAATATGTTGCAGAAAACCAAAAGGAAAACCTGGCGCAGGTTTTCACGGACATTCGCTATACGAAAAAGAACAACGAATATTTTTCGGACGTATTTCTGAATGTATTGAAACAGCAGGGGTTTCTGTGAGTGGCGGAAGACTTGTTTTTTCGGCTCTATAACGCATCGGGTGCCTTATAGAGCCATCTTATTTACGCATGTTACGCAACTCCCGGAAGCGGAACATGAGATACTCAAAAGGAAGGGTTTGCGAAACAGACCAATTGGGTTTGAGTGTAAGTGAGCGACGCTTGGTTTTAAGGAGCTGTCTGGAAATAAACCATCCCAATTTACGGGAGATGTTTTTTACCATCCAACGACTGAAAATGCGCGCATACCGGGGTATGTATACTGCACGCGGTATGTCATTCATCATTATTTGACGTTTTGATGGCCTGCATGATGTTGGCCGGTGGGCGCCGGTTCATTAATTCGCGTTTCATGAAGTCCATGCCGGGAGCGACGTGGTCGAAAAATTTGTAATAACCTTCGCAGAGAAAATTCAATCCCGGTTCGCCTGAGGCCGTCCTTGCAATTCTGTTTTTCGGACATTCGCCGTTGCAGGCGAAAAGATACCGGCAGTCCCGGCATTGCTGCGGCAGAGTGTCGTACTTGTCCATACCGAATTTCTGCTGTTTTTCCGAATACATCATTTCGATCAGCGTCCGGTCGTTGATGTTGCCCAGTTTATACTCCGGATACACAAAGTGATCGCAACTGTACACATCTCCGTTGAACTCCATGACGCCGGCATGTCCGCAGGTCCGGGCCAGTGTGCAAACGCCGGTCGGTTCGCCGACCCAGTTGGCCAGCGTGGAATCAAAATACTGGATGTAATACGTTCCCACGTCCTGCTTTACCCATTCGTCAAAAACGGCAATCAGGAAATCGCCCCATTTTCCGGAGGGAACGTTCCACGGAGCCGGCTTGCCGTCCATGATTTCCACCACAGGCGCGAACTGGATGTAATGACATTCGAGGCTTTTGAAAAAACGGTAAAATTCCAGCGGATAATCGACATTGTAATCGTTCACTACACCCATGACGTTAAACGCCACGTCATGCTTCTTGAGCAGCGCAATGCCTTTCATGACCCGATGAAACGAGGGACGTCCTTCGCGGTCTTTCCGGTAAACGTCGTGGCAATGCTGCGGCCCGTCGATGGAGATACCGATCAGGAAGTGATTGTCTTTGAAGAAACGGCACCAGTTATCGTCCAGTAGCGTACCGTTGGTTTGCAGTACATTGTCGACCCGGCGACCTCCGCCGTATTTCTTTTGCAGCGCGAGCGCCTTGCGGTAGAAGTCGATGTTGCGCATCAGCGTTTCGCCTCCGTGCCAGGTGAACAGAATTTCCGGCACCGTATGGCTTTCCATGTATTGCCGGATAAACTCTTCCAGCAGCGCATCGTTCATTACGTGATTTTGCACGGAAGGATACAGCCCTTTCTTTTCCAGGTAATAACAATACCGGCAACGCAAATTGCATACCGCCCCGACGGGCTTGAGCATCACGTAGAGCGGCCGTGCAAACGGGTTGATAAATGTCTGATTCGAATGCATGTAAATCGTTCTATTTTATCCTGTTTTTTGAAAACCGGTTCATTATGATTCGCCCGACGATACTTAATATCAAGACGATAACAGTAAGCAGCAACGCCGCGGCATACGCCCGCTCCCGGACTTCGGGAATGGGACTGCTCAACTGGAAGAAAACCGACAGCGGAAGCGTCGCCGCGGGTTGACCCGGGGACGTGGGGATATTGTCCGTAAACCCCGCCGTGAACATCACGCCTGCCGCATCGCCGATCGCCCGGCCGATCGACAGCAACGTGGCTGTGGCAATCCCCGGCGCTATCTGGCGCAAGACCACCCGGGCCGTTTCCAGCCGGGTTGCCCCCAGCGAATAGGCGGCATCCAGCAGTTCTTTCGGCACCGATTGGGCTACTTCGTCCATCGAGCGGATAAAGATAGGAATTATCAGCAACGTAATGACCATAATCCCGCCCAAAAGGGAGGTTTTCAGTCCGAAGAAGATCATGATCGTGAAGGCAAACGCGCCGTAAACAATGGAAGGAATGCCGAACAGCACGTCGAAAGTCAAACGGATAAAACTGCCCGGCTTTGCATTTTTTCGCAGATACACATTCATGTAAAACACGACCGGGATGCTGATCAGTAACCCTAATACAGTCGATCCGGAAACAATCAGCAGCGATCCGGCTATGGCGTTCAGGATGCCGCCTTCCTTACCGAGATAAAACCCGCCGCCGGGCAATTGACTGACCATCTCCCAGGTAAGAGACGGAAGGCCGTGTTTCACGACCGTCCAGAGGATGCTGCCAAAAAAGGCAAATACCAGAAAAGTAGACAGGAGCATCAATCCGCTGACTGCTTTTTCTTCGATAAACCGAAACTTCATAATTTGAAACTTTTTTCCACCCGCTGGAGCGCCACACGGGAAAGAGCATTGAAAACAAGTATAATCACAAACATCACCCACGCAGCAAACATCAGGGCCGATTCGTACATGGGCATGGAAAGCATCTCGCCGTAATTGTTGGCTATCAGCGCCGGCAGTGGATAGCAACTGTCAAACAGCGACGCCGGCATCTCGACCCGGTTACCGCAGACCATCAGTACGGCCAGCGTCTCGCCAAAGGCTTTGGAAACGGCCAGGACAACGGCTGCAATGATTCCGGGCAAAGCCTTGCGGATAACTACCATCCGCGAGGTTTGCCAGCGCGTAGCCCCCAGCGATGCCGATGCGTCCTTGAAATCTTTCGGAACGGTGGAAAACAATTCGACAAACAAACTCACCAGCAGTGGAATGATCATCACGCTCAGCACAATCCCGCCGGCCAGCACCGTGTAACCGCTTGTATAATCGGTGAAAAACGGCCCCAGTACGTCGGCAATAAACGGGACAATGATCAGCGTACCCCATACGCCGTATACAACCGAAGGAATGCCCGACAGGATGTCGAGCACAGGAAAAACGGCCTTCTTCACCCACGATTTCGCATTTTCTGTCAGGAACAGCGCCGTCAGCAGCGAAACGGGCAATGCGATGCCCACGGCCAGCAACGTGACATAAACGGAACTGAGAATGAAAGAGAAAAAACCAAATTGACCGCTTAAGGGACTCCACTCCGAACCGGACAGCAGTTGCCATACGGAATGGGTCTTCATGATCGGCGCGGATTTCAGATACAGTCCGGCGCCCATCAGGAATAAAATCAGCAGCGAAGCGCCCGTCAGCATCTGCATGACAATCCTGGCCGCTCTGTCTTTGAGTATTCGCCTTTTGAGCAGGGTAAGTCGCATGTCAACGTCCCCTGATCAGTTTAATTTCCGGCGTTCTTCTTCCAACTGCTCTTTGCTCAAGCTGATATATCCGCTTTCTCCGGCAAACTGCTGCCCTTCGGAAAGTACATATTCCAGGAAGGCAACAACCTCGGGCTTAACCGGTTTCCCGTTGGTAACGAAATACAGGTCGCGCGCCGGCGGCGAGGGATAGCGGCCGTCGGTGATGGCGGCTATCAGGCTTTCGGTGGATTGATAGAAGGCTTCTTCCGGATCAACGACACCGTTTTCATTCACGTCAATCGGAAGTACCTCCAATCCGGCGAACGTCTTTTTGGTCTGCTGGTCATAGGCATACGCAATGTTGTTGTATCCAACACCGGCTTTGTCTTTGCGCACGGCATCCGCTATGCCCGGGTCGCCGAAAACGGCCGTCGCCTTCAACTGTTCCTGCCTGGCATCAAACCACGCGGCAAAGGTAGCCGCAGCGCCGCAGGCGTCGGAACGGGTGAAGACGTGCACCGGAAAACGGCTGTCTATACCCAACGCTTCTCCCCAGGTTTTAAACTCGCCGTTCCACAGCCGTTTCGCCACGTTTTTCGTCATGCCCGTCCTTTTCAGCGCCGGGAGATCCGGATGTCCGGCGTTGACGGTCAGTACCACCGCATCCTTGACGGCGGCAAAACCAAGCGCACCCTTTTCCCTTTCTTCGGGATAGATTTCGCGCGAAACCATGCCGATGTCAACCACCCCGGCCAGTACATCGGTCATGCCTTTCCCCGCGCCACCGCCTGAAACGTCGAACCGTACATGCGGATGTATCCTTTTAAATTCTTCCGCCCACCTGACGGCCATCGGATACAGCGCAAAGGCGCCGGACAACTGGATTTCTCCTCTCAAACCGTCCGGTGCGACGGAAACGCCGTCCCCCCCGCGTCCCTGCCGCTGACCGCCGGAGCAGGCGCCGAACAGCCCTACAATGAACCACAAAAATATGCTCGTCTTCTTCATATCGTTGAATATCTGTTTGACGGCACAAAATTATTTGCCGCCAGGGGTTACGGCAATACCATAATCAGGGTATATATACTGCACGCAGGAAGATTTTGCGCAAAAACAGGTAGTTGGCAGATAGTAGTTGGTAGCTGGTAGAATAGTAGTCGGTAGCTCTGTGATACGACAAAGTGGTCCGCTGAAACCCTCACTTTTACGCCTTTCCCTCCAACGGCCGCTTTTCTGCCAAAAGCCCTCTACTAACTACCAGCTCCTATGTAACAACATTGCAAAAACCTTATATAACTTGAGTTTTGGCTAAGCCAACCTTATTTCCACCTTATTTAAAGAACAAAACAACCTTAGTAGCAGGGAAGGAGGTAGAAAGCCAACCTT
>JAITAY010000250.1 GCA_031283915.1 Tannerella sp. | reverse complement strand
CTTATCCAAAACTCACTGGACAGCGAACAATGTGCAAGTGAGATTATTATTTCAAAAACGGCATTACTTCTTTGATCCTGTTTTCCCAAACTTGATAATCAACTGTGTCGTGATTCACTGTTGGGGAGGACGATTACCTATACGAGCATCGAAGGAGAAAACCTGTTAATATCACAGCAATCAATGTACCGGGTAAAGTCTATGACGGAACAACAGATTTTGTCGGTGTTACATTCGAAACTGATGATATTTTACCGGGAGACGAAGACGATGTGACGATTAGTTATACGGCCACATTTGCGAGCGCTCAAGCAAGCGAAAATGCACAAGCTGTGACGATAGCGGGAGTGGCATTACAGGGTACTAAAAAGGTAGGGCATCCCTGTCAATAGCAAACCAACCGATACTGTTATACTTTGTTTATTTCCCATTCCTTAATGTAGTTTCACATCCCGGATGTGCCGTTTTGCCCGTTTTACATTACTTTTGCAGTTCAAAAAAAGACAAATGCGAATAAAGCGATTGTACATTTTCCTGTTGAAAACGTTTCTGCCGTTGTTTGTCATGACCTTCGGCATCTGTCTGTTTATTGTCCTCATGCAGTTTCTTTGGAAATATATTGACGAAATGGTGGGAAAAGGACTTGAATTAAGCGTACTGGTCGAGATGTTTTCGTATGCGGCGCTGTCACTTGTGCCGATGGCGCTGCCGCTGTCCGTGCTGCTGGCTTCGCTGATGACGTTCGGAAACCTGGGGGAACAGTTCGAACTGCTGGCCATGAAGGCGGCGGGTATTTCGCTGTTCCGCATCATGAAGCCGCTGATTATTGTCCTGTGTTTCGTGGCGGTGGGTGCCTTCTATTTCCAGAACAACGTCATACCGCCTTCGCAGGTAAAGATGTGGACACTGCTGTATTCCATGCGGCAGAAATCGCCGGAACTGGACATCCCGGAAAGTACCTTCTACAGTGAAATCGCAGGATATAATATTTATGTAAAGAAAAAAGAGCGCGACGGCCTGTTGAGAAACCTGATGATTTACGACCATTCCGAAGGATTCAACAATGCGCAGGTCATCGTGGCCGACTCCGGACGGCTGAAAATGGCAACCAACAAACTGTATCTGATTCTTTCGATGTACAACGGCGAAGCGTTCGAGAACCTGAAGACCCAGAAACGAAACGCAAAATCGAACGAAGCCACGCCCTACCGGAGGGAAACGTTCGGGACGAAGGAAATCCTGATAAAGTTTGACGCCAACTTCAACCGGGCAGACGAATCGCTGATGCAAAACCGCTACGTCGGGAAAAACCTGGCCGACCTGCGCAAATCCATCGACTCCATGACCCTCTCTATCGACAGCGTGAAGGAGTCGAACGCAACGCTGATGTATAATCAGTCCTACAAGAAGAGTCTGAACGAATACCGGCAGTCCCCGGTGACGCACGAACCGGCGGCGGACGGTCCCGATTTCGACAGTATTTACCGGTCAAAAACGGCCGGCGCCCGGCTCTCGCTGCTCACCCAGGCCAAATCGGTGTTCGAGGGAATGAAAAACGAATACGTTTTCAAGTCAACCATCCTGGCCGGTGAAGAAAAGGAAATGCGCCGGCACCACACGGAAATGCACAAAAAGTTTACGCTCTCTTTCGCCTGCCTGATTTTTTTCTTTATCGGGGCGCCGCTGGGAGCCATTATCCGGAAAGGCGGACTGGGTATGCCGGTTGTGATTTCCGTCCTCCTTTTCATTTTCTACTACATCATCGACAACATCGGCTTCAAGATGGCCAGCAACGGCATGTGGACGCCCTGGGAAGGCATGTGGCTCAGTTCCGCCGTACTGCTCCCGCTGGGGATTTTTCTTACATACAAGGCTGTAAACGATTCCGTCATCCTGAATGCCGATACCTACATCGACGGGTTCAAGAAGTGGATGGGGATACGCATCAGCCGGAAGATTGAAAGGAAGGAAGTGATTATGTTCCAGCTGGATTATGCTTCTTTCCGTCTCCGCATCGCGGAACTGAAACAGCAGTGCGAAACGTATCTGTCCGCAAACCGCCGCAGGATACCTTACCTGGCTTTCTGGAAAAGCGGCGGAAAGGATGACGAAGCGGCGCAAATCGTCGCCTCGCTGGAGCAGCTCGTGGAAGAAGGCAGTAATTCCGACCGGAATCTGATGTTGAACAAACTGATGGATTATCCCGTCATAAACGCTTTCCCGTGGACTAATACTCCCCTCTCCGGACGAACGGGCATCCTCATCGGCTGCTTCCTCCCCGTCGGGCTGCCGGTTTACCTGATCGTCCTCTACCGGCGCAGGTTCCTGCTGTCTGACATCCGGAGTATCTGCCGGGTCAGCGACGAACTGCTGGACATACTGGCCTGAAAACGGAGATGAATGTGGAAGAAAATCGACGGGGGACGGAACAGGTTTTTGAGTGTTGAATTTTAATATTTTGAACAGCAAGTATGGAAAAGTTGCATACGATTGAAGAAGCGATTGAGGATTTCCGCGAAGGGAAATTCCTGATTGTGGTGGACGATGAAGACCGCGAAAACGAAGGCGACTTCATCATTGCCGCCGAGAAAATCACGCCGGAAAAGGTGAATTTCATGATGACGCACGGTCGCGGCGTGCTGTGCGCTCCCATTACGGAGGAACGCTGCATTGAACTGGAACTGAACATGCAGGTTGCGCACAACACCTCCATGCTCGAAACGCCGTTCACCGTGACGGTCGACAAACTGGGCGGCGGCTGTACGACGGGCGTATCCATGTATGACCGTGCGCAGACCATCCTGGCGCTGGCCAATCCCGAAACTGCGCCGGCCGACCTCGGGCGGCCGGGACATGTCAATCCCCTGCGTGCCCGTTCACGCGGCGTCCTGCGACGCTCCGGACATACGGAGGCGACGGTGGACATGGCGCGCCTGGCCGGACTGTATCCTGCCGGCGCTCTGATTGAAATCATCAACGGGGACGGCACCATGGCGCGTTTGCCGCAACTGATGGAGGTCTCGCGCAAATTCGGCATCAAAATCATTTCCATTCACGACCTGATTGCCTACCGCCTGCAAACGGAATCGCTGGTCGAGATGGGTGTGGAGGTTTATCTGCCGACCCAGTACGGCCATTTCCGCCTGATTCCCTTCCTCCAGAAAAGTACCGGACAGGAACACATCGTCCTGATCAAGGGGAACATCCGTAAAGACGAGCCGGTACTGGTGCGGGTACATTCCTCCTGTGTCACGGGCGATATATTCGGTTCGCTTCGCTGCGAATGCGGGGAACAGTTGCACGCGGCCATGCGCAGGATCGAAGAGGAAGGCTGCGGCGTTGTCCTCTACCTCAATCAGGAGGGCCGCGGGATTGGGCTGATGGAGAAAATGAAGGCTTACAAGTTGCAGGAAGACGGACTGGATACGGTAGAGGCCAACCTGCACCTGGGGCATCAGGCCGACGAACGCGATTACGGCGTGGGCGCCCAGATTTTGCGCCGGATCGGCGTCACCCGGATGCGGCTGATGACGAACAATCCCGTCAAGCGTGTCGGGCTGGAGGCATACGGACTGACTGTGGAGGAAAACATCTCCATCGAAGTGCCCCCCAATCCGCATAACGAGTTTTACATGAAGACAAAAAAAGAACGGATGGGGCATATCCTGCACCATGTCAGGTAAAGGACACCGTTGCAGAAGAATCACTTTTTCTTTTGTGAATTTTTAAATCTTTGAATCTCTGAATTTGATTACTTTTGACGCCCAAAAAAACAGCATTGTATATGACACAAATATCTGAACGTATAGCAAGCCTGTCGCCGTCGGAAACGCTGGCGATGTCGCAAAAGAGCAGCGAACTGCAGGCGCAGGGAATGGACATCATCAACCTGAGTGTGGGTGAACCGGACTTCTTTACCCCCGACCCGATCAAGGCGGCGGCGAAAAAGGCCATTGACGATAACTTTTCTTTTTATTCACCGGTAGCGGGTTACCTGGATTTACGCAAAGCCATTGTCGCCAAGTTGAAGAACGAGAACGGGCTGGATTATACGACCGACCAGATTGTCGTTTCCAACGGCGCGAAGCAGTCGATATGCAACGTCCTGCTGAGCATCATCAATCCGGGCGACGAGGTGATCGTTCCCGCGCCCTACTGGGTGAGTTATGTCGAGATGGTGAAACTGGCCGGAGGAACGAACGTCGTGATCACCACCGGCATCGAACAGGATTTCAAAATCACGCCCGCCCAGCTCGAAGCCGCCATCACACCCCGGACAAAAGCCCTCATTCTCTGTTCGCCCTCCAACCCGACCGGCAGCGTATACACCGGGGAGGAACTGCAAGGTCTGGCGCAAACGCTTGCCGGACATCCGGATGTGATCGTATTGTCCGACGAAATCTACGAGCATATCCAATATGAAGGTAAACATGAAAGTATTGCCCGGTTTGCCGAAATCAAAGACCGCGCAGTCGTGATCAACGGCGTCTCCAAGGCGTATGCGATGACGGGGTGGCGCATCGGCTTCATTGCCGCGCCGCTGTGGATTGCAAAAGCTACCAATAAATTACAGGGACAATATACGTCCGGTCCCAGCTCGATCGCCCAGAAAGCCGCCGTCGCCGCTTTGACCGGAGACCAGCAGTGTGTGGCGGACATGAGGCGGGCATTTCTCCGCCGTCGCGATTTGGCGTTGCGCCTGCTCGGGGAGATTCCGGACATCAAGGTCAATGTGCCCCAAGGCGCCTTTTATCTCTTTCCCGAAGTCGGCGCCTGCCTGGGCAAAAGCGCCGGAGGGTACCGGGTCAACGACACCGCGGAGCTGGCGATGTATCTGCTGGAAGCCGGTCATGTGGCAACCGTGGGCGGCGCCGCATTCGGTGCGCCCACCTGCATCCGGATCTCCTACGCCACCTCGGACGAGCGACTGACGGAAGCCATCGGGCGCATCCGGGAAGCGCTGGCAAAGCTGAGGTGACAAACGGCGTTGTTCCATCCCTTGCCGGCACGTGTCATCGGGTCATTGAAAACCATTTATACTGCACGCGGTACAGTTTTGTGCAAAAA
>JAITAY010000179.1 GCA_031283915.1 Tannerella sp. | reverse complement strand
GAGAATTTTCATAGTCTGCCGATATTCCGTCCCTGCCGTCCCACAAGTCCCTCCTGTCCCATAAGTCCCTGTTTTCATCTGTTTTTTATTTCCCGATTCCCGGAGTTGCAAGGCAGGTGTGGCCAGAGTGGTAACTCTGGCCATGCCGACCTTATAACTCTGGTCACACTTGCCTTGCAACTCTGGTCGCGCAGAGTAACCGTCAAACGACCGTGACGATGTTCGAATATTCATATTCACGTATGTTTTTGGAAAATAACCGGAAATTGGAGGCTGTCTGCGGGCGACCTTCACCCGCATTTGCCGGGTGTGACGCCGGCAGGGACGCGCACGGAGGCCGTTCCGTCGACGGAGGTAAAGTAAACGCCGGTTTCGTCTTCCCTGTCGCCCAAGTCCATGCCCTGCAACGACGCACAGGGATATGACAACAGACTGCTTTTCCTCTTCAAGCTGTGCTGAAAGAAGAAAATCGGTTCTGTGATTTGGCTGTATGTATAATTTATTTTGTGTAGCTCCCGCGCGTGTATGTGTACTATATATATAATGTAGTTACGCGAGGCTCTCTCTCTCTCTCTCTCTCTCTCTCTCTCTCTCTCTCTCTCTCTCTCTCTCTCTCTCTCTGCAAAAATCATGCCAAAGCCCGCCGTCTGGAGGCTTAAAGTACGATCAATGGCGGAGCCTATGAGATAAGATTTCATGTGTCACTTTTGTTTGTTCATTTTCGCCGGCAAAGATACATTTCTTTTTCAAGAAAGAAATAGTTTCTCGGAAAAAATAATTACGTTATATATTTTTATGGCTTTCACCACCTCTCCCCACAGCGAAAGGGCACATCGACGGATACAACGGTTTTCATATCAGGTATCTTTTACAGATGCTGTCTCAAAAATCCTGAAAGGACGCCATATAAAGATGAATGATGAAACCGGACATCCGGCTGTGGTTCGCACGGAAGGACGCCTTATGGCATTCCGGATTTTTATTCGGGATAATTAGCCTTTTTATTCCCCTGTGTGTAATGTAGAATATTTCATCTATATTTGCACCTGACAATAGCAGACGGTTTTCACGGTTCATACAGCCGGAGACCAATGAAAGTATTTAATTATTCATTTTTTAATATATAGATAGCCCATGAGAATTGTATTTTTAAGCTGCACCGCAGCATTTTTCTTGACGTGCGTTCCCGCGGGAGCGCAAAATAAACTCACTGTGAATGCCGATCAAGGCAGGGAAATCATCAGTAGGCACATTTACGGACATTTTTCCGAACACCTTGGCCATTGTATTTATGGCGGTTACTGGGTCGGTGAAGACTCTCCGATTCCCAATACCCGCGGCATCCGTAACGACGTCGTACAAGCATTGCGCGACATCCGGATCCCGAATCTGCGCTGGCCGGGCGGATGTTTTGCCGACGAATATCACTGGCGCGACGGTATCGGGCCGCGCGAACAGCGTCCCAGGATGGTGAACACCCACTGGGGTGGCGTGGTAGAAGACAACAGTTTCGGCACGCACGAATTTCTTGATCTATGTGAACAATTAGACTGTGAACCTTACATCTGCGGCAACGTGGGTAGCGGCACGGTGGAAGAGATGTCCAAATGGGTAGAATACATCACCTCCGATGGCGAAAGCCCCATGGCAGACCTTCGTCGCCGGAACGGTCGCGCGGCGCCCTGGAAAGTCACATTCTGGGGTGTGGGCAACGAAAACTGGGGGTGCGGCGGCCACATGACTGCCGAATTTTATGACGACCAGTACCGCCGCTACGCCACTTACTGCCGCAACTACGGCGACAACCGGCTGTTCAGGATTGCCGGCGGAGCGCACGCCAGCGACTACCACTGGACGGACGTATTGATGAAGAATAGCGGCAGGCTAATGCAGGGCTTGTCGCTGCACTATTATACGGCGCCTCAAGGATCGGCTACGCAGTTCGACGAAGCGAAATATTTTACGACCATCGACAAGGCGTCTTTCATGGATGAACTCGTCACGAAACATGCTACCATCATGGACAGGTATGATCCCGACAAGAAAATCGCCTTGATACCGGACGAATGGGGCGTATGGTACGACGTGGAACCGGGTACCAATCCCGGCTTCCTGTTCCAGCAAAACACGCTTCGGGACGCGATTGTGGCAGGCGTGACGCTCAATATTTTCAACGCCCACTGCGACCGTATCAAAATGGCTAATATCGCGCAGACCGTCAACGTGCTGCAAGCCGTCATTCTGACCGATGAGGAAAAGATGACGCTTACGCCTACGTATTGGGTTTACTGGCTGTACAAAGTGCATCACGACGCCACGCTGTTGCCTGTTTCACTCTCATGCAACAAATACGAACTGAACGACCGGAAACTGGACGCCATCAGCGTGTCGGCCTCCCGGGATGCTGCCGGGAAAATACACCTCACGCTGGTGAACATCGATCCTGACCGGGAACAGGCTGTGGAGAGCGAATGGCGGGGCGTGACCCTCAAAAACGTATCGGGAAAAATCCTGACCTCTGCGAATCTTGCCGATCACAACACGTTTGACAGGCCGGATGCCGTCGGAGTAAAGGATTTCAAAGGCGCCAAACTGTCGAAAAACACGCTTTCAGTCCGGTTACCGGCCAAGTCGGTCGTCATGCTGGAGCTTGAATAGGATACCCATAAAAAAAGAGACTGTCTTTCGGGACAGTCTCTTGTCATTTTCCGCTTTTTCAACCGGTTAAAATTCATCCACGATCAGGTCGCTGGCCGTCATGTCCTTGATTCCTTCGGCAAAGGCGGCGAAATGAGCGGAGGAAGCATGTGTCTGAAAAGCCGCGTCGTCTTTGTACTCTTCGTAAAAGATAAATTCAGCCGGATTAAGCGGCGACTGATAGAGGGAGTAAAACAGGTTTCCCTCTTCCTGCCGGGTAGCGATTACCAGTTTCGAAGCCACCTCGATAAACGCTTTTTCCAGCCCTTCCTTTACGGTTAACCGGGCGACAATTACCTTCTTGTCCTTCTTCGGCTGCTGCACTTCCGCAACGGCTGCCTGATGCGTGCATTCTCCACCGCCCTGACAGCATTTTTTTCCGCCCTTGCACGACATGGCTCCTGTCATGGCAAGCGAAATCAACAAAATTCCAATTTTCTTCATTTCAGTAGATTTTTACAAATTAAATCGCCGCAAAATTAATCAAAAAGCCGCTTCTTCCGACCGGTTTACCCGGATTTTTACCACAAATCCATGTGCATGGCCTGGTGAACCTCTTTCAAAGTCTGTTCCGCTACCGTCCGGGCCTGTTCGATGCCTCTTTTCAACACGTCCCGAAGGTAAGCCCTGTCGTTCTCCAGCATCATTCGCCGTTCCCGGATGGGAGCAAAATAATGGTTCAGCGCGTCGGTCGTCATTTCTTTCAGTTTCCTGGCGCCGGCATCGCCGATTTGAGCGGCAATCTGTTCCGGCGACGTATCCAGGCACAGCGCACAGAGGCGGAGCAGGTTCGCCACTTCCGGCCTATTCTCCGGGTCGTAAGTGATGAAACGCTCCGAATCCGTTTTGGCCGTTTTAATCATCCGTTGCGTCTCGTCGTTCGTTGATTTGAGGGCAATGGAATTGTTGCGGCTCTTGCTCATTTTCTGATTGCCGTCCAGACCCAGAATCAGGGGCGTTTCGCTCAGCAAACCAAACGGCTCGGGAAAAACCGGCGTATGGTACTTCGTATTGAACCGCCTTGCAATGATGCGGGTCTGTTCGATGTGCGGCAACTGGTCTTTTCCTACCGGCACGATATTGCTCTTGCAAAACAGAATATCGGCTGCCTGATGAACGGGATAGACATACATCCCGGCATTGATGACCTTCTGTCCCGAAGCCGAGATTTCTTCCTTGATGGTCGGATTCCGGTTCAGTTCCGCACTGGATACCAGCGTCAGAAACGGAAGTAGCAACTGGTTGAGTTCCGGGATGTAACTGTGCGGAAAGATGTATGTTTTGTGATTCTCCGGGTCTAATCCGCAAGCCAGGTAATCGAGTACCAGCTCATATACGAACACCGCAATTTTGTCAAACGCATCCCGGTCGGTCAGCACCTGGTAATCAGCAATGACAATATACGTTTCCACGCCCCGGTTCTGAATCTCGACCCGGTTTTTCAACGAGCCGAAATAATGACCGATATGCAGGTTACCGGTAGGCCGGTCGCCGGTTAGTACCCTGTATTTCGACGGATGAACGGATAGATCCGCTTCCAACTCCTTACTTTTTTTCTGCGCGACTTCAACTGTCGAATAATTCATTTCTTCCTGTTCTTTTTCCATTTTGCACTTATTTGTTTTTAAGGGCACAAAGATAATGATTCTATTTCCCTTCCCGTCAAAAAACACGACTGTTTTGCAGGGGAGGAGAGGAGAACTCCGCTAACTTTATACCCGTTGAAAAGCACTCATGGAAATGCTGCAGAAAACATTTTTGGGGAGAAACGAAAGGTTTGCCCTTTTGATGTGGTTGCCCTGTCATCGTTGTTTCACCGTTTGTCCTTTCATGAAATTTGCGTTATTTTGCAGGCTCATCAAATCATCCGGTTATGAAGGAACAACATATTATTATTATTTGCAGGGAGTCGGGCTTGAAGGAACGTCAGGTGCGCAACACGCTGGAACTGCTGCTTGGCGGCGCAACAGTCCCGTTTATCAGCCGTTACCGGAAGGAGGCGACCGGCAGTCTGGACGAAGTACAAATCACGTTTGTCAAGGAACGTTACGGGAAACTGCTCGAACTTGACAAACGCCGGGATACCGTCCTGCGGTCGATCGGTGAACAGGGGAAACTGACCGACCGGCTCAGAGAGCAAATTGAAGCTGCGGAAACGCTGACGGAAGTGGAGGATCTGTATCTTCCGTACAAACCCAAACGCAAAACCCGCGCTTCGACAGCGCGTGAACGCGGCCTTGAGCCGTTCGCCCTGCGACTGATGAAACAGACGGATGATGATTTGGCATCCATTGCCCAAAAGTACCTGAGCGACGCCGTCCCGACGCTCGAAGATGCCTTGCAGGGCGCACGCGACATCATCGCCGAACAGGTGAGCGAAGACCTTCGGGCGCGCGACGGTATCCGCCGCCTGTTTGCACGGGAGGCGGTGATTCAATCCGTATCCGTCAAAAAGAAGGAAGCCGAGGGCGAGAAATACCGCGATTACTTTGCGTTCTCGGAGCCTTTGCGCCGGTGTCCTCCGCACCGTCTGCTGGCCATGCTGCGCGGCAAGGAGGAAGGGTTCCTGAACATCCGCACCGGGGTGGAGGAATCGAAGGCGCTGGAAAGGCTGTACGGGCTTTTCGTAAAAGGAGGCACGGCGGCGGCGTCCGCAGAGGTGAAAGAGGCGGTGAAGGACGGATACGGGCGGCTGCTGTGTCCCTCGGTCGCGACGGAGTTTGAGGCAGCCGCCCGGGAACGTGCCGACGACGAATCCATCCGCGTCTTTGCCGGCAACTTGCGTCAGTTGCTGCTGGCCGCGCCGCTGGGACAGAAGAACGTCCTGGCCATCGATCCGGGATTCCGTACCGGCTGCAAAGTCGTTTGCCTCGATGCACAGGGCAACCTCAAACACAACGAAACCATCTATCCTCATCCTCCGCACAATGAAGTGACGAAAGCCAGTCACAAGATTGTGTCTCTGGTCGAGGCTTTCAGGATAGAGGCGATCGCCATCGGCAACGGCACGGCCGGGCGTGAAACGGAACGCTTTATCCAGCGCATGGCGTTCGACCGCAACCTGCAGGTGTTTGTCGTCAACGAAAGCGGCGCTTCGGTCTATTCGGCTTCGGCCGTTGCACGCGAGGAGTTTCCCGATTACGACGTGACGGTGCGCGGCGCTGTTTCGATCGGTCGCCGCCTGATGGATCCGCTGGCCGAACTGGTCAAGATTGATCCCAAATCCATCGGCGTGGGGCAATACCAACACGATGTTGACCAGACGAAACTCAGGAAAAGTCTGGATGCGGTGGTGGAGAGTTGCGTCAATCGGGTAGGGGTCAATGTCAATACGGCCAGCAAGCATCTGCTGACGTACGTTTCGGGGCTGGGGCCGCAACTGGCGCAGCATATCGTCGACTGCCGCAAGGAGAACGGCGCTTTTGTTTCGCGCGCGGCGTTGAAGAAAGTACCCCGCATGGGCGCCAAAACGTATGAACAGTGCGCCGGTTTCCTGCGTATTCCGGGTGCCGTGCATCCGCTGGACAACAGCGCCGTGCACCCCGAAAGCTATCCTCTTGTGGAGCGAATGGTGTCCGACCTGCATGTCACGGTCGATGACCTGTTGAAAAACGAATCCCTGCGCAGACAGATTCAACCGGAAAAGTATGTCACGGAAACGGTGGGACTCCCCACGCTGAACGATATTCTGCAGGAACTGTCCCGGCCCGGTCTCGATCCGCGTACACAGGCTGCCGTGTTTGAATTTTCACCCGACGTACACCGTCCCGAAGACTTGCGGCCGGGGATGAAACTGCCGGGCATTGTCACCAACATCACCGGCTTCGGCTGTTTTGTCGACGTGGGCGTGAAACAGGACGGACTTGTACATATTTCGGAGCTGGCAGACCGGTATGTTTCCCATCCGCTGGAAGTGGTCAGCCTGAATCAGCAGGTAGAAGTCCGGGTACTGGAAGTCGACCCGGCACGCAAGCGGATTTCCCTCAGTCTGAAATCCTGAATCTTTTTCCGGTTCTATA
>JAITAY010000062.1 GCA_031283915.1 Tannerella sp. | reverse complement strand
GAACTGAAGGTCAAACGGCTGGAAATAGCCTTGCTGTACGGCCCGGTGGAAACAAACGGATATCTGTAATGATGAAGCATGAATGGTGAATGACTTCGGAGTTCCGACTGACTTTTATTTTGGGGAGCTTTGAATTGTGTTGCGGTTATACCTGAATAGTTACAAAAGAATTAACCTTGATTGAAGACAAAAAAAGCTTGGTGTTTATTCACATGGCAACCCAAATGGCCAAACTTGTTATCAAACAATATCAGGCTATTTTTAACCAATACATTAAGGATGATTAAATCCCTTCGCTTTATTTGGAATGTCAAATGACTTTACCTTCGAACACCCTACCCGCAGGAATTTGAGCTGCCCCATTCTCAATTACGGTTATACTTTATTTATTTCCCATCCCTAACTGACGGAGACGGGCTTGGCAGAAGTAGAGGCGTTGCGCGCAACGTTTCTACAAAACCCTAAAATATCGTCCGAAAATACTGTGCAGAAATTGCCAATTTCTCCGGAAAGATTACCGATCTTTCCAGGAAAATTCGCCCTGTATAAACGTATTTTATCCTTAAAATAAGCGATTTACAGGAAATACCCTCAAACACCTCGCTGACCTGCGTTATGGAATAACGACAAAAAAATTGGCTGTTTCGGAAATACTCTTTACTTTTGCGTCAAACAAACGTTTAAAATACATGTTTAATTCGGATAACTATACAGAAGTACAGCAAAGAATAGTCGAATCGGCTCGTGAACTGTTCGTCAAGAAGGGATTGAAACGTACTACGGTAAGAGACATTGCAAACGCGGCCGGGACAAATGTGGCCATGGTGAATTACTATTTCCGTTCGAAAGACAATCTTTTTGAAACCATTTTCGAAGAAGCCTTTTCTATCCTTACGAAACGAATCTTTTTCATCATGAATTCGGATTTGCCTTTCTTCGAGACGATTCGAGCATGGGTTTATTCCTACTACGATACCTTGATGGAATATCCCAACATGCCTATCTTTGTCTTGACGGAACTGTCTCAAAATCCCGACAAACTGAAAGAAAAGTTCCACCTGCGATATCCCAATCAACTGTATGATAAAGTGGCCGAACGTATTCAGAAAGAAACGGAAAACGGAACCATACGGGAAATCTCCGTTTCCGATTTCTTTCTCAATATTCTTTCCCTCTCTGTCTTCCCTTTTGTAGGTACGCCTATGGTTACTCAATTCTTCAATTTGTCCGAAGAGCAATATATGGAACAGTTAGGCCGGCATCGGGAACACGTAGTGGATTTTATCATCCGTGCCATTAAGAAAGACGAGTAGACGGTTATTTTTTTCTCCTTGAATTGAACGGATGTTTAAAACAAATATTTATGATGAGTATGGAAAGAAAAAATGAATACCTGAGAATCGGCATAGACGCAGGTTCGACCACCCTGAAACTGGTTGTTTTGGATACATCCGGAGAGATTGTATACAAATCCTGTCGCCGGCATAAGGCAACTGTCCGGCAAATCGTAGAAGAAGAATTACAGCTTCTTGACCGAACGTTTTCCGGTTCGGAATTTGCCGTAGCGATAACGGGGTCGGCGGGGATCGGCATCTCGGAACGAACGGGTATTCCGTTCGTGCAGGAAGTCGTTGCTTCGGTCGAACTGGTACGGAAACACTTTCCCGAGGTGCGTACCCTGATTGATTTGGGCGGCGAGGATGCGAAAATCGTGTTTTTTTCCGAAGGCGGGCATCCCGATATACGGATGAACGGCAGCTGTGCGGGAGGTACGGGTGCGTTTATCGATCAGATCGCTTCTCTGCTGAATATCCCGGTGGAACAACTCGACCTGGAAGCGGCCTGTCATGCGAAGATCTATCCGGTCGCATCCCGTTGCGGCGTATTTGCCAAGACGGACATCCAAAACTTGATGAGCCGCAATATTTCGGTGTCCGACATTGTGGCTTCGACCTTTCATGCCGTGGCCATGCAGAGTATTACAACGCTGGCGCACGGACACGATATAGCGGCACCGGTCATGTATACCGGCGGCCCTTTATCGTATATTCCCGCCCTGCGCAACGCCTTTTGCAAACAGTTGCAGTTGGGGGAAAACGACTGGATTTTGCCTGAAAACAGCGTCTGTTTTCCCGCCTGGGGCGCCGCCTTGCATATCAGTCCCTCATCGAAAACGGTTACGATGGATGCATTGTTCCGGATGATTCAAACCCAACCGGCGCTGCCTGAGAAAAGTTTACCCGCGCTGTTCGAAAATCAGGCCGCATACGAGGCTTGGAAAAGCAATCGTTCCGTAAAAAATATACGCTTTGAACCTGTCGGCAAACAGAAACGTATACGGTGTTTTCTGGGTATTGATTCCGGTTCGACCACGACGAAAATGGTGATCCTGGATGACCGACAGCACGTGGTCTATCACTGTTATTCGAACAATGAAGGTAATTCGTTGAATAAAGTGAGGGAAGGACTGACCGCTTTTTACCGGCAGGCGAGAGAGCGAGGCGTAGAAGTAACCGTTTTGTCGTCCGCCGTCACGGGCTACGGGGAAGACCTGATACGCTCTGCGCTGAATCTGGATTATGGCGTTGTGGAGACCGTAGCGCATCTTACCGGCGCACAGTTTGTGGATCCGGACGTCTCTTTTGTGCTGGACATCGGCGGACAGGACATGAAATCCATCTTCATTCAGGACGGCCTCATTGCCAAAGTCGAATTAAACGAGGCCTGTTCCTCGGGATGCGGTTCCTTCCTGCAACATTTTGCGGCTACCATGCATCTGACTTTGCCGGATTTCTCCCGAAAAGCCTGTTTAACCCGTTATCCGTCCGATTTGGGTTCGCGGTGTACCGTTTTCATGAATTCGAAGGTCAAGCAATCGCTCAGGGATGGTGCACAAATAGACGACATCGCCGCCGGACTGGCCTATGCGGCCGTCCGGAATTGCTTGTTCAAGGTGTTGAAAATCTCCAGTCTCAATGCCCTGGGCGATCATATTGTCGTACAGGGAGGAACGTTCAGGAACGATGCCGTGTACCGGGCGCTGGAACTCCTGTCCGGCAAGTCCGTCAGCGCAACGAACTGTCCCGAATTGATGGGCGCTTTTGGCGCCGCCCTGTATGCCCGCAGTCAGTGGGAAAAGGCGGGCGGGGCTACTTCTTCTTCATTTACGGGTGAAGAGGCTTTGAATGCGGTTCCGTCTGTCCGGACGTCAGGAATGCAGTGCAAGGGATGTACGAATACGTGTTCTATTGTTCAGTTCCGGTTCGACAACGGGAACGTCTGTTATGCCGGAAACCGGTGCGAAAAAATATTCAACAGTTCGTCGAGTGTGGAAGCCAAAGGCTTTAATGCCTTTGAGAAGAAAAATGAAATCCTGTTTCGGCAGACGTCAGTGAAAAGCGCTGTACGCATCGGCATTCCGCGCGTGCTGAACATGTTCGAGAATTTCCCGTTCTGGCACGCTTTGTTCACGGCCTGCGGTTACGAAGTGGTTTTATCGCCCGAATCGACTTTCACGCTTTACCGGCAGGGGGCAGGGAGTGTCATGTCGGACAATATCTGTTTTCCGGCCAAACTGGTTCACGGACATGTCCTGTCGCTGGCCGGTCAAAAAGTTGACCGTTTGTTTTATCCGCTGGTTCCCAAAGAAAGAAAAGAATTTGAACAGGCCTCCGATTCCTACAATTGTCCGATCGTAAGCGGGTATCCCGACGTCATTCGCAGTTCGATTGACCCTGAAAGCCAGTTCGGGATCCCGTTCGATACGCCCGTCATTGGGTTCAACGACGACAAGGTGCTGAGGAAAACCTGCTGGCGGTATTTCTCGCGTTTGAGCGTCGGCAGGCAAACGTTCGAAGCGGCTTTCCCGGCGGCCTTGAAAGCCCGGGCTGAAGCCGGGAGGCAAATCCTGGATGGGCAGAAAAAGGTACTGGAAAACGCCATGCAGGAGCAGAAGATGATTTTTATCGTTGCCGGACGCCCCTATCATGCCGATCCGCTGATTCATCAAAAAATCGGACAAATCCTGTCCGATCTTGGCGTGCATGTGCTGACCGACGATGTTTTCCGCGAGGAAGCGGAAGAGGGATATCGACGCTTGCATATCGTTTCGCAGTGGGCTTATCCGAACCGGGTTATCCAAACGGCGCTGCAGGTAGCCCGACTGCCCCGGAATGTACAGATGATTCAATTAAATTCCTTTGGTTGCGGACCTGATTCCTTTTTCATGGATGAAGCGGGCGCCATTTTGAAAAAGGCGGGCAAACATTTGACCGTTATCCGTATTGATGAAATAGCCAGTCCGGGTTCTATCCGGCTACGCTTGCGTTCATTGCTCGAATCGCTCCGGAGCAGGCCGATGGAAACGGCTCGTCCGCACTCCGCTCCGTTTCATTCGGCTTCGTTCACGAAGAAAGACCGGAAAAAGACCATTCTCGTTCCCTGGTTTGCCGATTTCCTGTCGCCGTTTATCCCTGTTTTAGGAAAGTTGTCCGGGTATCACATCGTGAATCTGCCCCCTTCCGACCTCCTTTCCGCCGAAACCGGACTGAAATACGGACACAATGAAGTATGTTATCCATCTACACTCGTATTGGGCGACATACTCAAAGCCCTGCAATCGGGAGCATACGATCCGTCGAATACCGCAGTGGCCATTACTCAAACCGGCGGGCAGTGCCGCGCAACCAATTATATTTCCCAGATAAAAACAGGATTGAGTCATGCCGGTTTTCCGACGGTTCCGGTCATTGCCATCGCTGCGGGACAGACGTTCCAGAATGAACAGGAAGGCTTTCGTCTGCCCTGGCTACGGTTGATCAACAAGGCCATACATGCGGCTCTTTACGGCGATGCCCTCCGGCAAATGTTCGGGGCGACCGTGATTCGTGAAAAAAGGAAGGGCGACGCAAAACGGCTTTTCGACCGGTATATGGAATGCGGCTGCCAGGTGACGGAGAGCGAACCTGCCGGCCATTTATTCCGGTTACTGGGGCAGGCGGTTACCGATTTCAATACGGTTCCGGCAGTCGAGCGGACATTCGCAAAAATCGGCGTCATCGGAGAGATCTTTGTCAAATACAACCCTTACGCACAGGCGTATATTTCGGAATGGCTGCGCGAACGGAAGATGGAAGTAGTTGTACCGCCCGTCCTGGATTTCCTCATGCAATATTTCGTGAATATGCAGGTGAATACCGGACACGGCATCAGGAGGGAGTCCCTGGCGGGAAGACTGTTAAGACCTGCATGCTGGAGGTTTACGAATAAACGGATACAGAAGGCGGAAGCCGTGATGAAAGAGTTTCGTTTTTATCAGCCGTATGAATCCATTTTTGTGAAAGCCCGTTACGCCGCAGACATTCTTCATCTTTCCAACCAGTTCGGCGAAGGCTGGATGATTGCGGCGGAAGTGGCCGGTTATGCCCGACAAGGCATACATAAAGTGGTTTGCATTCAACCCTTCGGATGTATTGCCAATCATGTAGTAGCCAAAGGGATTGAAAGACGGTTGAAGCAATTTTATCCCCAAATGGAACTTCTGTATCTGGATGTCGATGCAGGTATCGCCGAAGTCCATTTACAAAACCGCCTGCATTTCATGGTTGAACCCTAAAGCATTTCAGCCGGTAAATCTAACTTAGGAGCTGTCTGAAAATAAACCACCCATTTACGGGTCTGTTTTTCACCATACTTCCTCCTGAAAATGCTTACATACCCCGGTATGCGCGCATTTTCAGTCGTTGGATGGCAAAAA
>JAITAY010000048.1 GCA_031283915.1 Tannerella sp. | reverse complement strand
CATCGACCAAAAGATACCGGTAACTTATTGCCCTGACGGAAGAAGGAATCGTTACCTGAAGCCTCCACCGGCCGTTTTCTTCGCGATGCATTTCCTGTGCACCGGTAAACGGCCATTCTCCCCGCTCGGCGATTGTGCCGGCAATGCACAGTTTCTTCCCTGCGTCAGCCCAATATGCAATGTGAAACGTGACTTTCATTCCGGGGACTTCACCCGTTTATCCACATTTGGATGCACCACAACCGGTACAGGTCAAGCATCCTTCCTGGGAAACCAGTGTCTCGTTTCCACAATTCGGGCAGATTTGTCCCGCGAGGGTGGCTCCATTCGGCATGTACTTCCGCAACGCTCTTTCCACACCGTTTTTCCAGGTATTGATCGATTCATTGTTCAGTTCCATTCCCTGTATGAGTTTGATTACCTGATCAATTGGCATACCGTAGCGTAAAACGCCGGAAATCAACTTGGCGTAATTCCAGTATTCGGGGTCAAACTTGCCGTCCAGTCCTTCGATGGTCATTTTAAAACCTCGCTTGTTTTTAAACTGAAAATCATAATGTTTGTTCCCGTTATCGTCGCGGGTTTTGATAATGGTTCCTCTGGTAACGTTTTTAGGCAGCATGATGCCTTCATCATCGTCTGCCAGTCCGGTGAATATTTCATACGGCCGGCCGTTCAGCAATCCGACGAAGGCAATCCATTTTTCGTGGTTGTTTTGGAATTTAACCACTTCCGCCTCCAATTCACGCGGGCGGATAGTCACAATTACGGGTTTGGGATGCACCGGTTGCGTTTTTTTCTCCGTCGATATCAATACACCGGAACGGGAGCCTTCGCGATAGACCGTGCAGCCTTTGCAGCCAGAATGCCAGGCTTCAATGTACAGTTTGTTGACTAAATTTTCGGAAACGTTGTTGGGCAGGTTGATTGTTACACTGATCGAATGGTCAACCCATTTTTGAATCCGTCCCTGCATCCTTACTTTCTGCACCCAGTCCACATCATTAGAGGTCGCCTTGTAATAGGGTGATTTCTTAACCAGTTCATCCACTTCTTCCGGCGTATACGGATGGTCGATCGGATAACCGTTTGCCTGCATCCAGGTTACAAACTTATGGTGGAACACCGTGTATTCTTCAAAAGCGTCTCCCGTTTCATCAATGTAGTCGATTCGGACCGAGGCATCGTTCGGATTCACTTTCCGGCGACGCCTGTAAACCGGAAGGAAAACCGGTTCGATACCGGAAGCCGTCTGTGTCATCAGGCTCGTCGTCCCCGTCGGCGCAATGGTCAAACAGGCAATGTTTCGACGTCCATACTTCACCATATTTTTATACAACGTTTCATCTTCTGCTCTCAGGCGGTTGATAAACGGATTGTTTTCTTCCCGTTTGGCATCATAAATCTCAAACGCGCCGCGTTCTCGGGCCAACTGAACGGACGCTCCGTATGCAGCCAGGGCAAGCGTCCGTTGTACTTCTTCGGCGAAATCGGTCGCAGCTTCTGTACCGTACCGCAGGTTCAACGCCGCCAACATATCGCCTTCAGCCGTAATCCCTACGCCTGTACGACGACCCTGCAACGTTTTTTTCCGGATTTTTTCCCACAGGAACCGTTCCGCCCGTTTGATTTCCAATGATTCGGGATCACTGTCGATTTTTTCCAGAATGTTGTCGATCTTTTCTGCTTCCAGGTCGATAATATCATCCATAATTCGCTGAGCTAATGCTACATGTTTCTTGAAAAGGTCCAGATCAAAAGAAGCGTCTTTCGTAAAAGGATGAACGACATAAGAATATAAGTTGATGGCCAGCAGGCGGCAACTATCGTAGGGGCAAAGCGGTATCTCACCGCATGGATTGGTGGATACGGTACGGAATCCCAAGTCGGCATACGAATCCGCCACCGATTCCCGGAGGATGGTATCCCAGAAAAGTACACCCGGTTCCGCTGATTTCCACGCATTGTGGATAATCTTTTTCCATAAGGCGGATGCATCAATGACTTTGGAGACCTTCGGATTGGATGAATGAATCGGATAGTGCTGCTGGTATGGCACGTTGTTCACCACCGCCTGCATAAATTCATCGTCTATTTTTACGGACACGTTGGCGCCTGTGACTTTGCCTTCCGCCATTTTGGCATCAATAAACGATTCCACATCCGGGTGTTTAATCGACACGCTCAGCATCAGCGCACCTCGACGTCCATCCTGCGCCACTTCGCGTGTAGAATTGGAATATCGTTCCATAAACGGCACTAAACCGGTGGAGGTCAGCGCCGAGTTCTTGACGGGAGAACCTTTCGGACGGATATGAGATAAATCATGTCCGACGCCTCCTCGCCGTTTCATCAGTTGCACCTGCTCTTCGTCAATCCGGATCACGGCGCCGTATGAATCGGCTTCTCCATCCAGTCCGATGACAAAACAGTTCGATAAGGAGGCGATTTGGTATTTATTTCCGATACCGGTCATGGGGCTACCTTGTGGAACAATGTACCGGAAATGATCAAACAAATCGAACAACTCTTTTTCCGACAAAGAATTTGGATACTTTTTTTCAATGCGGGCGATTTCGCCCGACAGACGCATATGCATGTCTTTCGGCGTCTTTTCGTAAATATTTCCGAAAGCATCTTTCAGCGCATATTTATTAACCCAGACCTTGGCGGCCAACTCGTCGCCCTGAAAATAATCAAGTGAAGCCTGGTTGGCTTCGTCGAAAGTGTATGTTTTTAAATCCATATTTGTTCTTGTTTTGTTTTTTTGTCGGACACGGAGGTTAGTGTATTTGATCTCCGCGTCCAAATGATTCAATAAAAAAATACGTCCTGTTTGGAAAACTGCTCGAAATCATTCTGTAAATATATGATAACAATCATGTCGCATGATTTTGTCAAACACAAAGGATTCTCCAAAAATATCACGCCGTCAGGCAATGGGATTTCAGGTTGGAAAATGGAGATGCATGCCGATTAAAAAACTCCCGGCCAACTAACGGGCATAATTCGCCTGTTTTAATCATCTTGACTGTCAGAAAAACGTTTCTCATGCCAGTTTTGGTTTTTTCAGCGTGTCTTCGAGGGTTTCCATTGTGGAACGAAACGTTTTATCGGTTTCGATTAAATCTCTTACCGCATTACAGGAGTGTGATACGGTTGCATGATTTTTACCTCCTATGCGTCTTCCGATATGCGAAAGCGACACATGCATATGTTTTATTGCCAAATACATGACAATTTGACGCGCCTGCACGATTTCCCGTTTTCGGGAGGGAGAATGAATCAATTCCGGTTCCAGATGAAAGAAATCGCAGACCACCTTCTGGATTTTTTCGATGGACAGGGATTCTTCCTGCTTGGCAGATACGATCTGTTTGATTATCTGGCGCGTCAGTGTAATATCTATTTCCCGGTTATTAATTACGGAATGAGCCATCAAAGATACCAGCGTGCCTTCCAGATCGCGGATATTATCTGTGACGTGTTCGGCGATGTAGTCACATACATCACTCTTGAAAACAAGCCCTTCGGCTTCGATTTTCTTTTGGAGAATCTTTTTTCTCAGTGCCTTATCAGGCTGTGCGATTTCGGTGGTCAGTCCCCATTTCAGGCGCGTGATCAACCGTTCTTCCATACCGCGGATTTCTGCCGGCGCCTTGTCGGAGGTCATTACCAACTGCTTGCCTAACTGATGCAGGTTATTGAAAATATGGAAAAAGGTGTTTTGCGTATGCTGTTTACCGACGAGTTCATGAATGTCGTCCAGAATCAATACGTCAAGGCTCTGATAGAACATCAAAAAGTCGTTGGTCGTATTTTTTCTCACCGCATCCGTATATTGAGTCTGAAAGACGCTGGCAGATACGTACAAAACCTTTTTCGCCGGATGCATTTCTCGTGTACGCAGTCCGATCGCGTGACACAAATGCGTTTTGCCGACACCGGAATGGCCATACAGTAAAAGGGGATTGAAGGTCGTCCTTCCCGGGTTGTCAGCAATGGTTTCTCCGGCTCTACGCGCCAGCTTGTTGCTCGTCCCTTCAAAGAAATTATCAATCGTGTATTTGGGGTTCAACAGCGAGTCCAAATCCTGCGACGCATATCCTGTATAGGGCTGCGGCGCCTTTTTGATGTCGATCGGCGATGGGGTGCTCAATACGGCATGGCTGTTCGTGGCAGGATAGTCAATCGTGCTGTCTTTTCCGGACTTTTCCATGACGATCCTGTAATTCAAAATAACTCCTTCTCCAAAAATACGAAACAGCGTCACCTTCAACACATGTACGTATTTTTCTTCCAGATACTCATAAAAAAACTGGCTTGGTACTTGTATCGTGAATTTCTTATTTTCGTACGATATGGGTACAATAGGAAGAAACCACGTCCTGTAAGCCGCTTCAGGGAGAATATCCTTGATAATCTCTAAACATTTATTCCACAATGACAGATAATTAGCTTGCATCTCTTTTAAAAAACATCTTTATGATTACGTATATACAATAGCCTTGCAAAGGTCGATTTTTTTTTCACAGGAAACAAAATTTCGATCGCTCGGGAAAGTTGCAGGTTTCTATACTTTTTTGATTATTAATGACAGGTTTGTATCCGTTTCATTTTACTCCTTTTAGCAAGGAAGCAAAACCCGCTACCAATCCTAAATCGACATTCCCTATTGGCTGGGATAAACCTCGTTTTTTCTCTGTTAAATTATTGTTAATCCCCCAAAATCCCCACAAATTAATGGCTTGGGATTTCCCGAAAAAAAAATCTTTTCCCCGTTAAATAGAATTGTTCTAAACAGGAAGTTCGGTGGAAACGGGTCGGATCAGGCAGTTTTCAGCCCTATATCATTTTTATATACAGTCACTTGTGGTTTAGCCAAAAAAGTCAATCCTTTATAAACAATTTGAAAATCACTTCGGAAACCTGTACGGTTTGATTCAAAATGATGAATGGTTAATGACGAATGATTGGTGGTCGGTAGAATAGCGGCTGGCAGCTCCGTGACGGGAGCGAAGCCGTCCGGTCAAACCCTCGCTTCTGTTTCTTTCCCTCCAGACGCCGCTTTCCTGCCAACCGCCCTCTACCAACTCCTGACAGCCAACTCCTGACGGCCTCTTTCTTCATACAATGACACGGCGCGGTATATTTATTTTCCGTTTTTCAGTCTCTAAAAATTGCATGGGGAAACCCGTTTCCCGCGAGATGAAAATCATCTCCCGTGAAATGAAAACCATTTTTTGAGAAAGTGAAGCCCGGTTCCCGGGAAAATGAAACCGTTTCCCGCGAGATTTTTTTTATCTCCCGCGAGATCGTTTCCGTCTCACGGGAGATCGTTTCATTTTCGCGCGAGTTGGATTTCATTTCGTGCGAGACCGTTTCATTTTCCCGCGAGAATAAAATTATCTCGCGCGAGATAATTTTATTCTCGCGGGAATCGGTTTTATTTTCCC
>JAITAY010000384.1 GCA_031283915.1 Tannerella sp. | reverse complement strand
CCCTGTGGGGGGAAAGTTTTTTGGAATGGGGAGAACGCTTCTCCCATAAAGCCGAACGCCCTGAAAGAGGGAAAAAGCATGAATCCGTGAACCCTAATTGTTAACCGTCCATTGCGATCCGCTGCCGGAGATGTTGTATCTTTTCAGATAGAACCGGCTTACGCCGTCAGGCGCTCCGGTGCCGAAGGCGATGTCGTATTTCGTGCCACATTTGGGACATACGGCGTAAATGGTATTTTCGTCCGGAACAATCAACACACTGCGGTTTGCTTCATGAGGACAGGCCAAATCAAAGGCATAAAACCGGTCGTCCGTGGCATGTACGACCAAAACGCCGCCAAAACCGACTCGTTCCAGGTTGAGATTAATGTCTTTCGAGGTATACGTTTTACTCGTACCCACCGGACGGAGTTCCTTGTCTATGGTCGTCAAGTCCAGTCTCAGGTAAACCGGGAAATTCCCGATCGGGTCTTCCACTTTTATGCAGGAAATGCATAACAGGAACAGAAAAACAAGATACGGTCTCATGTCATCCTCCCTCTTGTAAAAGGCTTAACAGATGCTTTTCCGCACGGTTGACCCTTTCAAAGGGAAATGCATTCATGCGTTCCTGTTTCAGGCAGTTGATTTGATCGTTACACAGGTTCCCGATACTCCCCTCATGCGTGTGGTGAAGGGTCGGGTCGGCGTGAAACGTCCCGGCTTCAATTTCCATTCCCACCTGCCTGTAAGCCTCCCGGAAAGGCACGCCCGCCCATACCCGGCGGTTGACTTCTTCCACACTGAAAAGCAAGGCATACTTCGTGTCGTCCAGGATATGTTCATTGATTTCGATCCCGGTCATCATTTGCGTAACCATGCGGAGACAGTCTTTCAATTCATCGAACGAAGGCAGGAAGATTTCCTTGATAATCTGCAAGTCGCGGAAATATCCCGAAGGCAGATTGTTGGCGATCAGGGTGATTTGTTGCGGCAACCCCTGAATTTTATTGCATTTGGCACGTGTGAGTTCAAACACATCCGGGTTTTTCTTGTGCGGCATGATACTGGAACCGGTCGTAAAGCGGTCGGGCAGCTTGACAAACCCGAAATTCTGGCTGCTGAACAGGCAAGCATCCATGGCCAGCCTGGAGAGCGTCGCCGCCACAGCGGACAGGGCAAAGGCCACCGTACGCTCCATCTTCCCGCGTCCCATTTGCGCGTAGACTACATTATAATTTAAGGAATCAAACCCGAGCAGCCGGGTGGTCATCGTGCGGTTCAGGGGGAAAGACGAGCCATAGCCGGCTGCCGAACCCAGCGGATTGCGGTTGCATATCGCATAGGCAGCCTGCATCAGCAGCAAATCGTCCGTCAAGCTCTCCGCAAAGGCGCCGAACCACAGGCCGAAGGACGAGGGCATGGCAATTTGCAGATGCGTGTAACCGGGCAAAAGCGCCTCCCGGTAGCGGTTGCTCTGCGCAATCAATACGTCGAACAAATCCGATACCAGCAGGACCACTTCCTGTATTTGCGCCCGCGTAAAAAGCTTCAGGTCAAGCAGCACCTGATCGTTCCGCGAACGCCCGCTGTGAATTTTCCCGCCCAGGCTGCCCAACTGTCGCGTAAGCATCAGTTCCACCTGGGAATGTACATCTTCTACGCCTTCTTCGATGACGAACCATCCTTTTTCGGCCTGTGCATGGATCTCCTTCAGGGCTGCGAGAAGGGCCTGCCATTCGTCGTGCGTGAGCAGTCCGACGGATTCGAGCATCGTAATGTGCGCCATCGAACCAAGCACATCATGTTTGGCCAGATAAAGATCCATTTCACGATCTTTCCCGACGGTGAAACGGTCGACCGACCGGTCGACCGATATGTTTTTTTCCCAAAGTTTTTGAGCCATCGCTTGCTTTTATTCGTAAGGTAATGTAGCAATGAGGGTGGAAATCCGGTCCACCGCTTCCTGTATCGGCTTGGAGAGCATCGGCTTGAGCAACGGATTCAAATCGGCTTCCAGCGTCATTTTCATCTTCGTAAGCGTCCGGCTTTCCGGCTTCAATTGAATCCGGATATACATGGGTACCGGAGAATGGACGGTCTGAAACTTGATGGTACGGTTCGGTTCGCGGTCTACAATCCGAAACTCAACCTTGCCTGCCGGGTGAATGTCGAAACTGCACCCGTCCCGCTCGAATAACACGTTTTTAAAAGTATCTTCGGGAATCCGTTCCCGGAAGCCTTCCAGCTTCGACAAGTCGGAAAGTAACGCAAAGACGCTCCCGTCATTATACGGAATGGTTTTTACTTCGCTGGTGAAATCAGTCATAGATGGATTTTAAATTTTCAACACTGTATATTTTATACTTCCGGTTCCCAGTTGGCCGGATCTTCCCGCCATTTTTGCAGAATAGAGATCTCCGATTCGTCGATGTAATGAGTCCGGACAGCCTCTTCAATGACGGCATCATAATTCGAAAGGGTCATCAGGGACACTCTCGCCTTTTTAAACTCCTGTTCGGAAACCGGGAAGCCGTAGGTAAAGATGGCAAGCATCCCGACGACTTCGCATCCGAAATTGCGCACGGCGTTCACGGCTTTCAGGCTGCTTCCGCCCGTCGAAACAAGGTCTTCAATAATCATCACTTTGGAATCGGGCTTCAACTCTCCCTCAATCAGATTTTCCAGGCCGTGATCTTTCGGGGAGGAGCGTATGTAAACAAAGGGGAGACCCAACAGGTCTGCCACCATGGCACCCTGGGCGATGGCGCCCGTGGCAACCCCGGCGATGGCATTGGTCTTTTCGTATTTTTCCAGGATGATCCGCGCCAGTTCCAGCTTGATGAAATTGCGTATATCCGGATAGGAAAGCGCCTTCCTGTTGTCGCAATAAATCGGGGATTTCCACCCCGACGCCCAAGTGAAAGGATTGGCCGGCTGTAATTTAACGGCTTTTATTTTCAATAATTTGTCTGCTACCAAGCGTTCTAATGTCTTCATAGATGTCATTTTGTATTTTATCGCGGGCAAAAGTAAGGAAAGTGGATGAGATATACGCCGCTTTTATATATATTTTGAATCCGTGCCGGGGAAAACGGAGCGGTTTTAAGAATAATTCAGAGCCAGTAGAGAAGAAAGAGGGGTGAAGAATGGTAAATGATGAATGATATATACTGCACGTGGTATCATTTTATGAAGAAAGGGGCAGTTAGTAGCGAGTAGTTAGTAGTCCCCCAATAAAAGCTTACAGCCCGCCCCAAATAACGGGATCAAAAAGCCCTTCATGACACGAAAACAGAATGGATTGTATATAAACCTGCGTTTTAGATAAGCCTGCGTTTTAGA
>JAITAY010000305.1 GCA_031283915.1 Tannerella sp. | reverse complement strand
GTTACCAGACCTTTGAGCCGATGAGTTATATCAGCCAGGGATTCAAAATCACTGTGGACGATGGTTTCCGGAAACAAACGCGGGAACTGGGCAAAAAAGATTTCGACGCAATCACGTTTACCGGCGAATATCCGGTGGCCAGTATCGATTACGACGCTTCCGGCGCAGTATTTCCGGTGAAAGTCCGTTCAACAGTGTATTCGCCCTTTATCCCGCTGAATGCAAAAGAATCGGCCATGCCGGCAACGGTGCTGAAATACAGCGTGCGTAATGTCACCGACCGGCCAGTACAGGTGGATTTGACGGGCTGGCTCCAGAATCCGGTATGCATTGACTTGAAAAACCGGACATATGGAACGCTCCGCAATCGGGCGGTATCCAACGGTGTGTTGCAGTCGCTGTACATGGATATGACGCCTGACAAAACAATGCCTGCCACCCCGCCTGCACAAAACAAATCCAGGTATTTTGAGGATTTTGAGTCCGGCAGCTATCGAAACTGGACGGTCGAGGGTGAAGCGTTTGGCCGTGAACCGGCGGCGGGCGCCCTGCCACATCAACAGCGCATCAGGGGTGACTATGGTGGCTTCCTGGTTAATTCCTATCTGGGAGAAGACCCGTCGACCGGAAAATTGACTTCTCCCCTGTTTGTCATTCCATCCGGATACATCATCTTCGACATTGCCGGCGGCGCCATTCGCGGCAAAACATGTGTGAATCTGCTTGTCGGGGGAGAGGTGGTACTGAGCGCTACGGGCGATAACAGCGAAATGCTGAAACCCTGCAACTGGGACGTGTCACGATGGAAAGGCAAGAAAGCCCGGCTGGAGATTGTCGATCTGGAAACGGAAACATGGGGGCATATCTGTGTTGACAATATTCGGTTTGCCGATGCTCCGGTGGAAGCGCCCCGTTATCCGGTTCGTGAAACACATCCTTATTTTGGAAACGTGGCACTGACGGTTTTTGATGCGGAAGCGGTTGTTTCTGCCGATTTGTCGAAAGAGGTTCTGCTTTATGCGGAAGCCCGGCTGGACGAGGAACTGACGGGCAGTGTCACATCAAAGACAACGCTTCGTCCAGGCGAATCGAAAGACATTGTTTTTGTCCTTTCGTGGTATTTCCCGAACCGTCCGCTGAGCTATAAAGGCTCCGAGTGGAATAAAGCGCTCCCTCCCAACGAGCCGCCCGTCGGTAACATGTATGCCAACTGGTATGACAGTGCGCTGGATGTGGCCAGTCAGCTGTACGGCAAATTCAGTCGTCTGGAAGAAGAAACCTTTGCTTTTCACGATGCATACTATAATCAGAGCACTCTGCCCTGTTGGTTGATTCAGCGTCTGATGATGCCCATCTCCACACTGGCGACCGAAACTTGTCAATGGTGGTCGACGGACAAATTCTGGGCATGGGAAGGCGTTGGGTCGTGCGAAGGGACGTGCACGCATGTCTGGGGATATGCGCAGTCCATGGCGGCTTTGTTTCCCGAACTGGAGCGTAACCTCCGGGAAAAAACGGATTACAGCGTTTCTTTGCGGGACGACGGGGCAATCCTTTCCCGCAACGGCGAACATGGCGTCCTGATCGATGGCCATGCCAGTGTGATACTGCGCATGTATCGCGAACACCTGATGTCGAAAAACGTGTATTTCCTGTCGCGAAACTGGGACAAAATCAAGCGTTCCATCGAGTATATCATCCGTGAAGATGACAACGAAGACGGCCTTATCGTCAAGACTCAGCCAAATACGTATGACATTGCCTTTCACGGTGCAAATACCTACGTGGGCGGATTATACCTGTCGGCTTTGCGTGCCTGTGAACGAATGGCGCTGGTAATGAATGATACTATGGCTGCCGCGCGTTACCGGAAAATCAGTGAAGCTGGTGCCGTAAACACGATGGATCGTTTATGGAATGAATCTTTCGGCTATTTCATACAGGACGTAGACGCGAAAGAATATCCTTTATATCAATATGGAAAAGGTTGTCTGAGCGACCAGTTATTTGGTCAGACATGGGCGGATTTGCTGAGGCTCGGCGACCTGTATCCTGCCGACGCGATTGACAGGACGCTTCATTCCATCTGGAAATACAACTGGACAAATGACATCGGTCCGCAAACGGAATTGCATCTGCCGGAAAGGTATTATGCCCATTTCGGCGAACCGGGGCTGCTTGTCTGTACGTGGCCGTTCAGCAAACATCCCGGCGAAGCGGGCGTGAGGTATCGCGACGAAGTGTGGACGGGCATAGAGTATCAGGTGGCCACAGAGATGATTTACCGGGGGATGCCGGACGAAGGACTGGCCATCATTAAAGCGATAGATTCACGTTACGACGGGGTGAAACATAATCCGTGGAACGAGGTAGAATGTGGTGATCACTACGCCCGTGCGATGGCCTCGTATGGCGTCCTTACCGCTTTGCAAGGTTATTGGTACGACGGCCCTGGCGGTGTGATAAGTTTTTCGCCGCGCCTGGCGGCTGACCGTTTCAAAGGATTCTTTACTTCGGCCGAAGGTTGGGGAAATATTTCTCAAACCCGCCGTAATGGCGGCCAGCAAAATGTCATTGAGGTAAGATACGGCAAGCTGGCATTGCAACAGATCCAATTATCCGTTGAACAAGGTCTATTGCCCAAGGCAATAAAGGTCAGCCGCAACGGAAAGGAAATTCCAGTCACATTCGTAATAAACGACCGGGTAGAAATCTCGTTTGAACGGATAGAACTGAATAAGGGCGATACACTGGAAATAAAGATGTAATACATAGGAATGGGGAAATGAATAACTCATGTTACGCAAATCAGGTTCGACAACCGCATTTGTGCAAGTGGCGAAAAATGGTCTGTCCGAATGGCGAAAAACGTGCGCACAAACATGCAGGGAATGTGC
>JAITAY010000287.1 GCA_031283915.1 Tannerella sp. | reverse complement strand
AATCGCCGACCGCTCTGGTATGGGCAATCGGACGCATACAGGTGAACAGCCCCGAAGATCAGCGGGAGGTTGTCTATCCTCTCCAGCAGCAGTTCGTGCTCAAACCCCTTTCGGCCTGGCTGGAGGGGAGCGAATACAGGGTCGATTTGGAACATCCGCACAAGCTCTACGGCGACTTTCTGCCCGATGACGCAACGGGAAAATCGGTGGTGGAAGTCGTGAAAAGCATCCCGGTAGAAGATTTCTTCAACTACGCCAACGCCCTGCTGGCAGGCAATCCGCCCGCCGAAGCCGACAGCGCCACAGTGAAACGCATAGCCGCCATTGGCGTGGGAGCAGGCTTGCAGTTCAAACTGTCCGCTTTCGACCCCGAAACGCAGGAAGCCTTGCGGCAAGTTCCCTCCGACGTGTATGCGGAGTTTGACAAGCCTGTCAAAGAAGGCTACTTCGGTAAAATCACCTCCGATCCCGCAGCCAAAACCGGCGACTTCAAAACCGACTACAACACCCGCGCACTGGTTGCTTACCGGGGACTTGGCGCACTCCCTCCCGAAGAAGCGATCTATTATTCCTACTACACGGATAAGGACGGCGAACCGCTAAACGGAAAGAACCGTTACCGTCTTCATTTCGAGAAAGGACAGCTGCCGCCGGCACAGGCCTTCTGGTCGTACACCGTTTACGACAGCGACCGCTACTTAGTCGAAAATCCCATCCGCCGTTACGCCATCGGCGACCGGGATCCGCTCAAATACAACGCCGACGGTTCGCTCGACCTCTACCTGACGAACGTATCTCCCGGAAAAGACAGGGAAAGTAACTGGTTGCCGACCGGAAGCGAAGCTTTCAATCTCACGCTGAGGATTTATATCCCCACAGCGGCGTTTTTGGAAGACCGCTCTGCATGGGACGACCCGAAACCGGAAAAAATAACACAGTAAAGATATTATATAATCAACTAAAATTTGAAAACAATGAAACAGTTTATTCAAAGATATGTTCTTTATGGATATATGCTGCCGTACAACCATTTTCCTGATCCGGAAATAACGAACAATCATCTGGGCATGGATTCCTCTAAAAGATTGGGATATATAATAAAAAGGGGACTGGGAATCGTAACGGCAACGCTGTTTTTATTAACGGCAACGGGTTGCCGTCAAAAATCCGTTTCGATTTCTTTTGAACGGTTCGAAGACAATCCACTCATTACCGCATTTCTTTTACCCGATTCCGACGGCGATGATATTAATGGCCCTTCGTTAATAAAAGTCCCTGACTGGATTCCCGATAAGTTGGGAAAGTATTATCTCTATTTTGCCCATCACAAAGGAAAATACATTCGCCTGGCTTACGCCGATGATTTGAGAGGTCCCTGGAAAATATACACTCCCGGAACGTTGCAGATAACCGAAACGGTCGGCATCAGCTCGCCTTTGCCTGCAGATGAATCTCAGCGGCGGGACGGCGCCGAAACAGCAAACGATGCGGTGCAGCATATCGCTTCCCCGGATGTTCATGTGGATGAAGCAAAGAGAGAGATTGTGATGTTTTTTCATACGCCCTCGGTGTATAATGGACGGTTGGGGCAATATTCGTTTCGGGCGGCAAGTAGCGACGGCATTCATTTTAAAGCAGATTCCACTGTTTTGGGTGACTGCTATTTCCGGGTCTTTGAACGGAAAGGGAATCACTACGCGATAGCGCGTACGGGAACGCTTTACCGGTCAACAGACGGAGGACACAGTTTTGAAACAGGACATAATCCTTTTGAACATATCCAAACCAAAGAAAACTTTCTCCGTCACGCAGCCGTTCGGGTACACAACGATAAGCTGTTTGTTTTTTATTCCCGGATAGGCGATACACCGGAACGGATTTTGTTGTCGGAAATAAATTTAACGGACGACTGGAAGGATTGGATTGCGGAGCAACCGGTTGATGTCGTTCAGCCGGAAAAGGATTATGAAGGCGCCGACCTGCCGCTGACCACCTCTCGGGCAGGGCTTTTCTGGGGTAAAGTCCGTGAGTTGAGAGATCCGGCTATTTATGTCGAAGAAAATAAATGGTATCTGCTTTATTCGGTAGCCGGAGAAAGCGGTATTGCGATTGGAAAATTGAGTAATATTGAATCAGAAAGGAGTCAGAAATGATGACAGCACAGTCAAATCTTCGTCGAAGATTGATACAAACCACAGTTGGGCTTTGGACGAAAGCAAGTCGAACCGTCCGTCGATGCCCGTACCGTTTTCTTTTTCATGAGATGCGTTTGATCCTTTTCATCTGCGGATGGCTGTGTACAGCCTGTTCGCAAAAGGAATCGCTTACGGTAAACGAATTTGCCGAAAAGCTGGGAAAAGCTCCACATCCGCAGTTGCTGGATGCCCGGTCGCCGGAAGAATTTGCCCGCAATCACATCCAAGGCGCCATCAGCGTCAACATGGCGGACGGCGTGGCCAAACAGAAGGTCATCGAAACATTGGACCCTGCTTCTCCGACGTTCACCTATTCCATCAACAGCGGACGCGGCGTTGTACTGGCCGCCGAACTGCGCAAGCTGGGCTTCAGGGAGGTATATGCCCTGTCCGGCGGGCTTGCCGCCTGGGTAGGCGCCGGTTATCCTCTTGAAACGTTCGGCGAAAATTCGGGTCTGACGAACGAGCAATTCGGGCAACTCATCCGATCGAACCGTTGGGTATTGGCCGATTTTTCGTCCAGCTATTGCGGCGGATGCCGTTTGCTGCAGCCCGTACTGGATTCATTGGAGCATCAATACCCGGATGAATTGAAGATTATACGGGTAGAATTGGATGAAAGTCCCGGAATCATCAAAGAACAAAAAATCGAAGCCTTGCCGACGCTGATACTTTTTAAACACGGACAAGCCGTGTGGAAGCACAAAGGCATTATCAAACTGCCGGAACTTCTGCACGCGTTGCGGAACTATGCGGAACTTTGACGGCAGCCATGTAATTTATGAAGATAATGAAAAGATTACATTTAACGGAAGACTGGTCGGCGACAGTTGTCGGATGGCTGTTTATTGCCGTCAGCTTAGTGATATTCGGCGTGTCGCAAGGCACGTGGCCGGCAGCAGATTTGGGATGGGCAAACGGCAGTGAATTGCTTGCCGTGTTTTCGACAGGTAATTTACTCCGCCTGCTGCCGGTTTT
>JAITAY010000283.1 GCA_031283915.1 Tannerella sp. | reverse complement strand
GAGTGGTTCTACGATTTTGACGAACCCGAAGTTACGCACCGGCACATGATGCATCTTATCGCCTTTTATCCGGACGATGATATTACGATTCGCAAAACGCCCGAACTGGCCGACGCCGTAAGAGTCGTGTTGAAACGCCGAGGTCCCGACAACATGGGCTGGACGGGTGCATGGAGAATTAACCTTCGGGCGCGTCTCGAAGAACCCGCCGCCGCTTATGCCGATTTACATAAGATGCTGGCGGATGTGAGTATTCACCCACGCGAGGAAGACAGCCGCATCACGCCCTCCTTCGAAGGCAATCAGGCCATTCAGGGCGTTACGGCGGGCGTTGCCGAGATGCTGATGCAAAGCCACAGCGGAGAGGTTTCCCTGCTTCCGGCGCTGCCCGAACAGTGGCAAACCGGCGCAGTCGGAGGACTTCGTGCACGTGGAGGCTACGATGTTGATATAGCATGGAAAGACGGCAAACTGTCCAAAGCGCTGCTCAGGGCGCATTACGACGGAACTTGCCGCCTGCGTACCCAAACGTCGGTCAGGGTCTATGCAGGAAGCCGTGAAATTACGTGCAAACAATCGAACGAAAATGTTGCGGAATTTGAGGTGAAGGCTGAAACGGCATACCGTATCGAACCGGTGAAATGAACGGTGTGATGAAAAATTACTGCTGCCATAGGTTTACCGTTGTAGGGGCTGTTGCCCCTGCAACGATACACAAAAAATCCCGAAGGGATGTCATGCATGTAAAATGGCAGACCGCGAAATATATTTTTACTACTTTTGTCTCCCAAATGTGTAAATTGACATGGAATTAAGAACGGATTTATATTTGGGAGATTGCAGACACGAACTGAAAAAAATTCCCGACAGTTCGGTGGACTTGATAATTACCTCGCCTCCCTACGCCGACCAGCGAAAAACGACATACGGAGGAATTGACGTTGATGAATATGTAGAATGGTTTTTACCTGTATCATGGGAGCTTTTACGTGTACTGAAACCCTCCGGGACATTCATTTTGAACATAAAGGAGAAAGTCGTCGACGGCGAACGGAGCACGTATGTGATGGAGCTTATTCTTGCCATGAGAAAACAGGGATGGCTGTGGACAGAGGAATTTATCTGGCACAAAAAGAACTGTTTTCCCGGTAAATGGTCAAACCGTTTCCGTGATGCCTGGGAGAGGCTTCTGCAATTTAATAAGGAAAAAAAATTCAACATGTATCAGGACGCCGTCAAAATACCGGTTGGCGACTGGGCAAAGAACCGGCTGAAGAATTTAAGCGAAACCGACAGAATGCGCGATAATGCGAAAAATGGCAGCGGGTTCGGAAAAAATGTTTCCAACTGGGTTGATCGCGAAATGGTATATCCTACCAACGTCGTGCATCTGTCCACAGAATGCAGCAACAAAAATCACAGCGCCGCCTTTCCCGGAGAATTGCCGGAATGGTTTATCAAACTGTTTACGCAGGAAAACGATACGGTGTTAGACCCGTTTATGGGTTCGGGAACGTCCGTGGAGGTAGCCAACAGAATGAAACGGAACGCTATCGGTATCGAAATCGTTCCGGAATATTTTTACGCCTTCAGGGAACAGTTTATTCCTGTTGAGCATTATTTAATCTGAACAAAAACATGGAACAGTTGAATATACAAGACGTAGTACAGTATGTTGAATCTAACATCAACGTCTTTCATGAAAAACGAATAAAAAGTCTGGACAATCTCAAATTATCTCAGGTTTTGAAGCGGAAAAATCCCTATCTGTTCAAAGCCAAGTACACACTGACAGCTACCCAAATTATCGGCGGAATTGTGGATGCACACATTTCGTCAAACGAAGAAACCATATTCGGCGACTGGCTCGAAGGCTTGGCGATATTCATAAATCATAAAGTGTATGGAGGGTGGAAATCGGGTATTTCAAATATTGACTTCGAATTTGACAAGGACGGTACAAGATATATCGTAACCGTCAAATCGGGACCGAACTGGGGCAACAGCAGTCAAATCTTAAAAATGGCAGCCGATTTCAAGACCGCCAAGAAAACGCTGCGAACCGGCAATTCCGGTCTTACTATTGTTTCGATAAACGGATGCTGTTACGGTCAGGGCAGAAACCCCGACAAGGGCGATTATTTCAAATACTGCGGACAGGAATTTTGGTCTTTCATATCGGGAAATGAAAATCTTTACCTCGAAATTATCGAACCTCTGGGATACCGGGCGCGCGAACGGAACGAGGCATTTCAACAATCGTATGCCCGGATGATTAACAGGTTTGTGAAACAGTTTGCCAACGAATTTTGCGACGACAACGGCGCAATCGAATGGGAAAAATTAGTACGGTTCAATTCGGAAAAAAATCACAATTAATAATATGTTAGACCGACATTAAATAACAGGATGAAGAAAACGATTGTATGTTTTGCAGCATTCGCTGCCTGCACACTGTTTTTGTCATGCAGTGACAACTCGGGAATCACAGTTAATCAGGTTCCCATGAAATGGCATTATGACAAGCCTGCCACGAAATACTGGGAGGGCTTGCCGATAGGGACGGGACGTTTTGTG
>JAITAY010000246.1 GCA_031283915.1 Tannerella sp. | reverse complement strand
TTCGTGCGCACGTTTGCGTCATTCGTGCGCACGTTTGCGCCATTTGTGCGCACGTTTACGCCATTTGAACAGGCTTTTTTTCGATACTTGCCTTTTAATTCTCTTTCCGGTGCCATAAGTGCCTTCATGAAATTGGCGATAAAGGTAGAGAAACTACCAGTCGGAATCCCGACAGGATTGTGTCTTCGGCCTTTTCTTATTCAAAACACAGATTAGAATAGCAGTTGATAAAGTGGACAGAGGCACAGGCATACGCCAGGCCACCCTTTTAGCAACTGCTGTTCTTTTTTTCATATCGTATACCGCTCTGAGGAAGTCGCCTTCCGGTTATTTTTCCCGGTACTCGTCTTCGTACAGGCCGATACGGTCGAACGGGATCTTCTGAAAGTGAATACGCTCCAGTATGCTTTCATCCTCCGGATACAGTTTTCCGGCAGCGGCGTCGATACCGGACGGGATTTCGCGCAGGACGTAATTGTCCTCTATCGTCACTTCGTCCACATCCTGCTCGATGTCCCGCCACCGTCCGCCGTAGCTCAGGTTACTGCGGAACAGGTTACCCTTCGGCTGTCCGGGATTGAAACCCGGCAAACGTGCAAGCGCCGGATAGCGTTCGCTGTAAGGTGGCCGATCCGGGTTCACCGCCTTTAATTTCCGGAACATTTCCATATCGCCGTCTCCCTTCATATAATAACTCGCCCAGTTCACGCCTCGGGCATCCAGGTGAATGGAGGCTTCGCAGTCGATGAAGACATTGTTTGTCACGATATTGTCATGCCCTCCGCCGATGAAGGCCGCTCTGCCGGCACGGTGAAAGACATTGCCGTAAATGGTAGAGCCGGAAGCAAAGTCGTCCAGGTAAACGGCGTTGACGCCGTAAAGTCCGGGGCCGTTCAGGTGATGGAAATAGTTATAGCGAATCATGTTACCCCGTTCCGTCCAGTCGCGGCCGATGTAGAACGCGCCGACATCGCCGGTCTCCTGTGCAATGTCATACACTTCGTTATACTCCAGGCAGTGGTCGTTTCCGCTGAAGGACACAGCCATGTGAGGCGCATCGTGGATACGGTTGTGCGCCATGAGATTCCCGGCGCCGCCCAGCATGACAGCCGGACGATACGTCCAGTTGATACGGCTGTATCGATAGATATGGTTGTTGACGGCGAAGTTATATCCCGGCTCAAGCGTCAGGCGGTCGCCTCCCTGGATACTTATTCCGGCGTCGCCGATGTTATAGAGGTCACAACCCGAGACGCCGTTGTGGTGACCGCCGGCGATGCGGATACCGTCGTTACCTGTATTACGGATGACGCAACCGCCAATCGTGTTGTAGCAGCCTTCTTCGATTAGCGCCACGTTACCGCGCGTGTATTCGAAGGTGATTCCCTCCAGCTGCAGATGTTCCGTACGGTCGAGATGCACCATCAGATCTTCCATGACGGAGACGAAAGCAGCACCCTCTCCTGCGGGCGAAGGCGGCCAGAAATACAGGAGACCTTTCTCCCTGTCCAGGAACCATTCGCCGGGCGTGTCCAATTCTTCGAGAATGTTCATGGCGTAGTAGCGCTGTCCGGGCGAATAGCCGTACACCCCGTGCGGCTGCGCGAGGATGAACTCCTTCGCGACGGCGTCAATACGCTCTACCCTGACATACGAATCCGCCCAGTCCCATGTCCAGTAGCCCTGCAACCAGATCTCATCATTTTTCCGCCATCCGGCGACACGGTCTTCCTGCCAGACGAAGCGACCGTAATGCACGCCCCGTCCCGTCCGCTCATCACCGCCGAAGACGCTGTCGCCCGTTTGCGGCACGGAAGCAATGTGCATCCACTCACCGACGTTCGGATAGCGAGCCAGAGGCATCGGTTCACCGCGAAAGAACAATTCCAGCGGCGCCGCTTCGATCGGCCGTCCGAAACCGGTCGCTTTCCGCCGTCCGAAATCGGTGATTCCCTGTGCCCGCAGATCAGCCTGAAGAATTTGGTCGTGCGGCACGCGGATACGCGCCTTGGCCTCGCTGTCTGTCAGCGGTTCGAAACGGATTTCCTGTCCGCCCGTAAAATATACCTCCTCGCCCGGACAGGCGCGGTAAATCACCGGCGCACCTGTCTTTCCACTGTCTTCCTGCGTGAAACGCAACGTCTGACGCAACGGATATACGCCGCCATGCAAATAGACGACCAGCCCGCCGGAAGGAAGACCATGGATTTGCTTGTAAGCGCGAACAGCCTCCTGTGCCCGCTCTACCGTACGGAACGGCGCATCTATCCTACCGGAATGGAGGTCGTCTCCATCCGGCGATACATAAAATGCGGTTACCGTTTTGTCGGACGAGCAGGCTGCCGCCAGCAAACACAGGACGGCAAGTCCCGAAACCGCATGAATCATTTTCATCCATTTGTTTCTTGTCATTGTACACATCTTCATTTTCTTTTTATTTAAAACATTACTTCAGTCGGCGATCTTTCACTTCAACCGGTCGCCAAAAGTAAGAAATCTTCACGATATTACCATTCTCCCGAAACCACGGAGGCACAGAGGACACGGAGTCTTTTCCTCTGTGTCTTCGTGCCTCCGTGGCTATACTGCACGCGGTATAGTTTTGTGCAAAATCTTCCCGCGCGCAGTATAAATGATACATTATGAAACCGCCCATCCGGCCATGTTTCCGCAGGGCTTTAGCCCCCTTCCTCCGATTGCCGTCGGTTTTAACCGACGGGGAAAAAGGAGGGAAAAAGGAGGGAAAAGGGAGAAAGAGGTAAGTTTGTGTAGCCGCCCAAAGAATTTGTGTAGCTACACAGAGCGGCTGTGTAGCTACATAAATACCCTGTGTAGAACTCTCTTCCCCTTTTGTCCCGGAGGCAGAATGTCTGAAAGTTGTGTTCAAAAAATATTGTACCTTTGCGATGTAACATTCAATTCATTCAAACCTTAACCGGATCGTAACAATACGGTTCTTACGCTGTAACATTCCCGTTTTATTTTTGCACGGGAATAATGGAAATGAAACATACGGAAAAAGAGTTGCAAGCGCTCAAGGAAGAAGTGAGCCACATGTGGAAATTAGTCCTTTCCCAGCTCGAAAAGGTAAAACAGGCTTTTTTGAACGGGGAAGTCGAACTGGCACGCGAAATAGTGAGCCGTGAAAAAAGAGTAGACGCTTTCGAATTGAAAATCGACAGCGATTGCGAAAACTATATTGCCCTCTACAGTCCGGTAGCCGTCGATTTGAGGCTGGTACTGTCCCTGATCATAAGCATTACGCTGGAGCGTATCGGCGACTTTGCCGAAAGTATAGCCCGCCACGTCATCGACAGAGAGGGCTGCATACCGGAATCGCAAATCGTGGAAGAATTGCAGATCGAAAATTACCGCACTTCTTTTGACATACTGACCCGTTATCTGCAAGAAAATCCGGATCGCATCCGTTGCGGACTGAAAACGATCCTGATTCTCCGCAAACTCGAACGCATCGGCGACCATTGTAACAACATTGTCGAGGAAATTGTTTTTTTACGTAGACGCCAAAGTCCTGAAGCACGGAGGAAAATATTAACCCGCAGAAAACTGTTTCAATCATGCAAGTAGACCCTGTGAAAACGGCAAAAATCCTGGTTGTAGATGACGAACCGGTCATTTGCGAAGTCTTGGAGTTCAATCTGAGCAACGAAGGCTACGACATTACCTGCGCTCATTCGGCGGAAGAAGCTCTGGCAAAACTCTCGCCCGACCATTCGCTCATCCTGCTGGACGTGATGATGGGCGGCATGTCGGGCTACAAACTGGCTGAAACCCTGCGGCAAAAAAAGAACCGGATACCCATTATCTTCCTGACCGCCCGGGATACGGAAAACGACATGCTGACCGGCTTCTCCGTCGGGGGCGACGATTATGTTTCCAAGCCTTTTTCGATCAGGGAGGTGATTGCCCGCGTGAATGCCGTCGTGCGAAGGGCGGGAACGGGTGTCGAGAAACCGGCTCGGAAACTTGTTTTTGACGATGTGGTCATTGATTTCGAATTGAAGGAACTGATTGTCGGAAGCGAAAATGTGCTGTTGACGAAAACCGAATTTGAACTGATTGTCATGCTCGCCGAACATCCCGACAGGATTTATGCACGGGAAGAAATCATCGACCGCGTCTGGAAAGACACACCCTTCATCACCGAACGAACGGTGGATGTCCATATTACACGCATACGCAAAAAATTGGGAAACAGGGCTGCTCTGATTTCCAACCGTGCCGGGTTCGGTTACAGGTTTAATGTTTCGGGAGGATGAAGACAAGCTACAAACAAAAAATCTTCCTCTATTTTCTTGTCATATTCACCCTCTTTGCCGCAGGAAATTTCCTGATCGGTCAGTTGCGTGAAAGGAAACACAAAATCGAAGCGCTGGAAGAGAAATTAGATACCTGTGCCAGCATCATCGACGCGGTCGTGGCGACACAGGTCAACCCCTCTATTCCGGACAGTCTGCTGAAATTATTCCCCGCCGACCTCCGCCTGACGCTGATTGACCGGAAGGGACGGGTCATCTTTGACAACGCCGTCCGGGAAACCGCCCTGATGGAAAACCATGCCCGCCGTCCTGAAATAGTGGCTGCCGGCAGGACGGGAAAAGGCAGTCACATCCGTGTTTCGGCTTCCAACGAAGCAAAATACCTCTATTACGCCAAACGGTTCAACAATTACTACATTCGCGTGGCCCTGCCATACGACATCAAGATGCGGAACTTTCTGAAACCGGATCTCCTTTTTCTCTGTTACCTGATCATGCTGTTTGCCGGGATGCTGATACTCATCAATCTGGTTGCCGGCCGGTTCGGGAAATCCATCCGGCAGCTCCGTGACTTCGCTCTGTTCATGGAGAACAGCGAAGACAGCAAAAATCAGGCTCCCTTTCCCAAAGACGAACTGGGGGAGATCGGCTCAAAAATTGCGGAAAACTACCGACAGTTAAAGGAGAGCAAAAAGGAAATTGCACTCGAACGGGAAAAGCTCCTGCAACATGTACACAGCTCGGAGGAAGGATTGTGTTTTTTCACGGCCGGCCGCTCGGTCGAATTTTGCAACGGACTGTTTGTCCAGTACCTGAACGTGATTACCGACCGGGCAAACAACAACCCGGTTTCTGTCTTTACCGACGTGGCCTTTGAGAAAATCAGCTCTTTTCTGGACGGTCACGAAGCCAGGGATTCTTATTTTGAAACTCGAATCGACCGGCACGGAAAAAATTTCGCAGTCAGGGTCAACGTATTCGACGACAAAAGCTTCGAAATCATCATTAACGACATCACCCGACAGGAAAAAACCCGTCGCCTCAAGCAGGAAATGACGGGCAATATCACGCATGAACTTCGTACGCCGGTCACCGGCATCCGCGGCTGCCTCGAGACGATTCTCGAACACCGCCTGGAGCCTGAGAAAAAAGACTATTTCATCCGCAGTGCATACCACCAGGTATTGACTCTCTCGGAACTGATCCGCGACATGAGCCTCATCACCCGCATGGAAGAAGCGCCGCAGTCGTTCCGATCCGAACATATCGGGCTGGCGGATTTGCTCAAAAATCTGAAAAGTGATCTGGAAATGCCCTTGCAGGAGAAAAACATCCGGATGGACTGGGACATTGCTCCGGACGTCACCCTGAAAGGTAATGGAAATCTGCTGTACTCCATTTTCAGAAACCTGACAGACAACGTCATTCGCCACGCCGGTACGGACATCCGCATCCTGGTCAGTCAATACGGTGAAGACAAAAATTTCTACTATTTTTCTTATTCCGACAACGGAGCCGGCATTCCCGAGCAGCATCTGAACCGCATCTTCGAGCGTTTCTACCGCGTCGGCGAAGGCCGCACCAGGGATACGGGCGGTTCGGGACTGGGGCTGTCTATCGTGAAAAATGCCGTCGCCTTCCACCGGGGCGCCATCGTGGCCAAGAACCGGAGCGGCGGAGGACTGGAATTTCTCTTTAACTTGCAACGCTCCTGATGAAGGGAATGATTGATTATTAATTCGCCCCCCCTACTATAACCGGCCAAATATTTTTTTTGAGGCGCCATGGGCATCAGGCGCCGTATGCATAAGGAAGAAGAGAACGGAACAGGCGGGCATTGCTCACGTGGAACCCGGTAACCCGGTCCAATATTTTTCTCGAGAAAGAAACGGAACCGGAAGTTCAAAGTCCGGTTTATTCTTCACTGCCTGAGTGAAGGATTTCCTGAATTTTGTCCCTGTCGAGACCCGTAATCATTTGTATCTGCTCCAAAGAAAAGCCGTTACGCGTGCAGTTGAGAACAACGCCGGTTAAACTGTCTGCTTTGCCTTCCGCTTTGCCTTCCGCCTTGCCTTCTACTCTACCTTTTGCTTCGCCTTCCACTCTGCCTTTTGCTTCACCTTCCGCTCTGCCTTTTGCTTCGCCCTCCGCCAGGCTTGCCGCCAGAA
>JAITAY010000274.1 GCA_031283915.1 Tannerella sp. | reverse complement strand
TTTTTCGCCATACTTCCTCCTGAAAATGCTTACATACCTCGGTATGCGCGCATTTTCAGTCGTTGTATGGCAAAAAACATCTCCCGTAAATTTGGATGGTTTATTTCCAGACAGCTCCTAACTCTTTTTTTTGAGGCACTATTCCTGTTTTCATGATTCCTTCGATCAAAAACCCGCCCGCAGGGTATCCGTTGAAAAGCCCTCATGGAACTTTTACAGAAAACATTTTTTTGGAAAAACAGCGATCGTTGCCCGCCAGAAATTATAATTTCCCGTCAGAAATTATAATTTCCCGCCAGAAATTGTAATTTCCCGTCAGAAATTATAATTTCCCGTCAGAAATTGTAATTTCCCGCCAGAAATTGTAATTTCCCGCCAGAAAATATATTTTCTGGCCGCAAAATATATTTTCTGGCGAGCGGAAATGATATTTTTCGGTTGATTTACAGCTATTTCACCAAAAAACGAAGACAGCGGAAAGAAAAAAAGGAACGGTTTGACAGGCGTATATTGCCAACAGTTTTAAACGTATTTTAGAGGTAACGTTGCCGCATCCAGAACAATTTCGTATTTTTGCGCTCGATTCACGAGACTTAAGTTATTCTTTTCATGAAGATAAATATACTTGTATGCGACCTGTTTGAAGGATGGCAGCCGCCGGAAACCCCCACCTATGCCGGGATGCTTCAGCGGCTGTTCAGTGCGGTTGCACCGACCCTTGAATATGAAATTTTTGATGTTTGCCGGGGGGTATTCCCGGCCGAACTTCATGCGGATGAACTCTACCTGATTCCCGGCAGTCGTGACAGTGCATACGATGATACGCTTCACGTCCGGAAATTGATCCGGCTGATCCGGGAAATGGACGCGGCGAAAATCAGGATGGCCGGAATCTGTTTCGGTCACCAGGTCATCGCACTGGCGTTGGGCGGCAAGGTCGGGAAAGCCCGGCAAGGTTGGGGTACGGGAACCCGCCGCTCCGCAATCTGTGATCCGAAAGCGTCGGGTTATTTTCCGGAAGGAACGATGTCCCTGCTCTACAACCATCACGACCAGGTGACGGTTTTACCTCCACAGGCTGTTTGCTTCGCCCAAAGCGACTTTTGCCCCTTTGAAGGATTTTACCTGGATGACCGGATACTGACCTTTCAGGGACATCCGGAATATACGCCGGATTATAGCCGGCACCTGCTGCTGCATCACGCCGGAGCGGAGCCGGAAGAAATAAAAGCGAAAGCGTCGGCGAGCCTGGACAGCCCGACAGATGCGGCCATGGCCGCCGAATGGATCGTAAACATGCTCAGGTGAAAGCGATGGGAATGGAAAAAGGGTTGTTCCGGCGGACCGAGTTGCTGCTGGGCGACGAACAGATGAAAAAAATAACCAGTACGCGCGTGATTATTTTCGGTGCCGGGGGCGTAGGTAGTTGGTGTGCCGAAAGCCTGATACGTTCGGGGATTTGTCAACTGACGATCGTAGATTCCGATCGCGTTTGCATAACCAATATCAACCGTCAACTGATGGCAACCCTCAAGACCGTCGGCGAGGTCAAGGTGGAAGCGTTGAAACGGCGATTGCTCGAAATCAACCCGTCGGCCGGCATACAAGCGCTTCAAATGATTTACAACAAGGAAACAAGCGCTTCGTTTGCATTGGATACCTATGACTACATCATTGATGCCATCGACAGCCTGGAACACAAAGTGCACCTGATTCTCACAGCCACACGAACACGAGCGGTTTTTTTCTCATCCATGGGCGCCGCGCTCAAAATGGATCCGTCCGGAATACAAGTGGCCGAATTTTGGAACGTACGGGGCTGTCCGTTAGCCGCGGCCTTGCGTCGCAAATTGAGAAAGACCGAATATCCGGCGAAGAAGTTTCGCTGCGTATACAGCGAAGAAGTATTGGAAAACAAAGGGATAAACCGATCGTGCGGCACAGAAAAATGTCTTTGCCCCCAAGCGCATACCGGCCCCGGCAACCCGGATCTGGTGAATCATGAATGGTGCAGTCTGAAAGCCCGGATAAACGGTACGGTAGCGCATACGACAGCGATCTTCGGTTTCACGCTTGCCGGACTGGTGTTGCAGGATATTTGCAAATAACGTGTATCGCCTGTTGCATCTTTCCAGCAGTTTTCCAGGCAATCAGTGTGCATAATAATCGGCAATGGCCTGCAAGGTAATCTCAGGATAGTCGGTTGCAAAGCTGGCAACCCCCAAATCCATCAGCCGCCGGAAAACGGTTACGTCCTGCGATTCCCAGGGAAAGGTTTGATAGAGGATATTGTATTTTCTCAGTCGCGTTCCCGTGCGGCGCAGGAAATCTTCACCGGGCGAGAGCGTGCCATGCCCGTCGACATGCACGTGAATCTGCAACTGGTCGATAAACCGGAACCGCTCCGTTTCCAGGCGGTCGAGCCGTTCGGCCAGTTCCGTTTCGCTACCGCCCATCCAGCAGAGTGTATGCGACTGCGGCGCGACTTCCTTCCAGCGTTTCAGTTCGTCATACCTCGAACTGGCAATGATCAGTTGCGAATGAATGCTTTCGGTCTCTTCGGCCAGTTGAACGAGGTCAACATTCTTGAGATCAATATACACGCGCCGTTCGGGATGTGCCTTTAGCGCCTCCACAAGCGTAGCCAGACTCAGGACGCGCTGCCCCCGAAACTGCATACCACGCCAGGCTCCGATGTCCAGTTTCATCACTTCCTCACAGGTCAAATCCTGGATGCCTTTATTTTTCATCGTTTCCGGAGCATCCGGCAGAACACGGGCAAAATTACCGTCGTGAAACGACACAATCACGCCGTCCCGGGTTGTACGCACGTCAGCCTCTGGCACTGCACCCATCTTCCACGCGATCTCAAATGCTTCCATTGAACTTTCCGGCATCTGCATGCCCGCACCGCGATGTGCCTGAACAATTACCTCGTGCAACGGAACATGGTCGCGCACGTTCCACACTGCGTCCGGCTGCTGCGCCGACAGAATGCCCGCGCTTCCGCAGAGAAGCGTCCAGGCGGCATACTTTCGTATATGATTTCTTTTTGTCATCCTTTGTTTTAGGTCTAATTGGAGTCTCCTCCCGTAAAACGGTTACACGTACTGTCTGCCTGCAAAAGTAAGAAATTTCTCTTTTTAAAGAAGTACAATTGGCTAAATCTTTTTCTCCTTGTTTTTTAACGCAATTCTCAAAGAAAAAACGCCTTAAACATAATTGTTCAAGACGTTTATCCATTCGAGCGGAAGACGGGACTCAAACCCGCGACCCTCAGCTTGGAAGGCTAATGCTCTATCGACTGAGCTACTTCCGCATACCCATTGAGAATTGAAAATGGAAAACAGCGAATTATTTTTACGCTTCTTTCATCCGTGGGCAGTGATGGATTCGAACCACCGAAGGCGAAAGCCAGCTGAGTTACAGTCAGCCCCATTTGGCCACTCTGGTAACTGCCCCTTCAAAAAGTGGTGCAAAGATACACCTATTTTCTCAATCTGCAAACAAAATCGACCATTTTTATTGCGGTTATCGCCGCTTCATCACCTTTGTTCCCATAGCGTCCGCCGGCACGTTCTTCCGACTGACGCTGTGTATCGGTTGTTAACAATCCGAAAATAAACGGAATGTCGTATTGCTGATTCAGCGATGTGATACCTTGTGTGACCCCGGAACAGACATAGTCAAAATGTGGCGTATCCCCCCGAATCACACAACCCAATGCGATTACGACATCCAATTCCCGATGTTCGGCCAGTTGCCGGGCGCCAAACGTCAGCTCAAAACTGCCAGGCACACGTTCAACATGAATGTTTTCCACCTTGACACCGTGACGTTCGAGTGTGTTGCATGTCCCCTCCAGCAATTTTTCGGTGATCGCCTGATTCCATTCAGACACGACAATTCCCACGCGCAGGGAGGATGCATCGGGTACGCTGTCGAAATTGTAGTCGGACAAATTCTGATAAGCGGTCGCCATGAATTTATTTCTTTGACAGAATTTCGGCACGGGTAATGTACTTATCTATGTCCATTGCTTCCATTGACCGGTTATATTTCTCTTTAATAGCTGTATAGGCGTTGATTGCTTCCTTGTACCGATTCAGGCTTTCGTAAGCAATACCGGCTTTTTTGAGATATATCGGGCTGAGCATTTCGTTGTTTGCCTTTGAAGCAGCTTTTTCAAAATAACTGATGCCTTCCTTCACCTCGCCAATGCTTACGTGGCAGTCGCCAATCAGACCGATCATCGCCGGTGCAATCTGCGCATCGTTACCGCTGAACGATTTCAAACGTTTGATAGCCGTTTGCGGGTCACCCAGCTTGTAATAGCAGATACCGGCGTAGGCTTTGGCCAGATTCCCGGCTTTTGTGGAACCGTATTGGTCTATGATCGCATCGAAACCCTCATAGTCGAGGCCATTGCCGTTCAGAGCCAGGGCAAAAGAATCCCGCTCAAAATATTGTTCTCCTTTGAAAATCGCCAGTATTGCCTTTTCAGCCCGTGGTATGGCATATACGTAATGGTAGGCCAGAAAAAGGCCGACGACGACAGCAACAGCCGCCAATCCATAGAGCAGCAGGTTCTTGTTTTTTTCGATAAATCGCTCTGAACGTGAAAGGAGTTCATCAACTTCCAGTTCTTTCTCATTTTCTTTTTTCTTGTTTGCCATATAATGTTTTTTATTTTATTTTTTCACCGCTCTTGATTCAGAGCGCAAAAGTAGTTTTTTTCGCGGAAATAAGCGTATAATCAAAGTATATTTTTTATTTTTGCGCTGTCATCAATCAGGCTGTTTTTCTCCTGGATTTTATGCGAATATATGATACTTAGTAAATTATCTGTTTTGAATTACAAGAATATCCTGCAAGCGGAAATACGCTGTTCGGTCAAGATGAACTGTTTTTTCGGGAATAACGGGATGGGGAAGACGAACCTGCTGGATGCCGTCTACCACCTCTCTTTCTGTAAAAGTCATACGTATACGCCGGAAGGACAGCTTATCCATCAGGGGGAAGACATGTGTGTACTCCAGGGAGAATATGATTTCGACGGTAATAAGGAGGATATTTTCTGCGCTATGCGTCGAGGGCAACGCAAGCAGTTCAAACGGAATCAAAAAGCCTATGACAAACTGTCGGAGCATATCGGGCTGCTGCCGTTAGTCATTGTTTCGCCGGCCGACTCGGAACTGATTCGAGGCGGAAGCGAAGAACGCCGCCGCTTGTTGGATCTCCTGATTTCGCAGCAGGACAAAGCTTATTTACATGCGTTGATACAGTACAATAAAGCGCTGGCGCAACGAAACGCAATGCTCCGGAACCAGAGTCGCGACCAAGGCTTATACGAAGTATTAGAGATGCAATTGGGGATGCACGGACAGGTGATTTTTGAAAAACGCGATCGCATGGTGAACACTTTTTGTCCACTTTTCAACGAGTATTACCAGACGGTTTGCCGGTCGGCTGAAACGGTCGGACTGCAATATCTATCCCGGCTTCGAGAGGGACGACTGGAGGAAATACTGGCAGCGAACCGGGAGCGGGACAGTCTCGTCGGGCATACACTGGCCGGCATTCACAAGGATGACATGGAAATGACGCTCGACGATCGGCTGATTCGCCAGAGCGGTTCGCAGGGACAAAACAAGACGTTCCTCATTGCACTCAAACTGGCGCAATTTACGTTGCTGGCCATGCAGGGCGACACCAAACCCATCCTTTTGCTTGATGACATCTTTGACAAGCTGGACGCCGAGCGCGTGGAACAAATCATCCAATTAGTGAGCGGTAGCCGTTTCGGACAAATCTTTATTACGGACACCAATCGTAAATACCTCGACCGCATACTGACGGCAATCAATCAAGACTATACATTATTTAAAGTAGATAAAGGCACCATTGTGCCGATGGAGGAAAAAATATGAGACGAACAAACGCAGAGAGCATCGGAGAGATACTGAAACATTTTTACAATGAGCATCCGCTGATCAGGCAAAAATTGCAGGAAGTCCGTATCCAGCGTGCCTGGGGTGCTGTGCTGGGCAACATGGTGATGCGTGCTACGCGAAATCTGTATGTAAAAAACAGGATTCTCTACGTATCGGTTAATTCGTCGGTATTGCGAAACGAATTGATGCTGAATCGCGAAAGCATTGTCAGGCGACTGAATGACTGTGCCGGCGCAGAGGTGATCCGCGATATTGTCCTCCGCTAACGCCAAGGGGAGAAAAGCATTTTTTTGAATGAAATATGTGTATTTCTCGCCGGTTTTGCTTTACTTTGTGCGTATTTTGCAAGGAGTGACGATTTGAATCTGGTTATCGAACAAGGAAATACCGCGGTAAAAGTAGCGGTGTACGAGCAGAAGGAAATGTTGGTTTCCGCTGTATACGAAAAATTTGGCATGTCTGAACTTCTCCCGATTCTTGAACAGTATCCGCTGGAAAACGGCATTTTGTCTTCGGTAGCGACACCCGCCAGCGAGTGGGTGGAGGCGCTGAGGACACGGTTGAAGTATTTTCTTGTGCTGGACAGTCGGGTGGAATTGCCGGTAGAGGTGCGTTATCTGACACCGGAAACGTTAGGAAACGACCGGATTGCCGCTGCGGTGGGAGCGAATTTCCTGCAGCCCGGTAAGGATGTATTGATCATTGACGCCGGTACGGCCATCACGTATGAAATCGTAGAAGCTTCCGGCGTGTATCTCGGGGGAAACATTTCACCGGGAATGACTACGCGGTTCCGGGCGCTTCACCAGTTTACGGAAAAATTGCCGCTGGTCAGAGAACAGGAGTGGATTCCCTGGATGGGAACCTCTACGGAGACGGCTATTCAGGCAGGGGTAGTAAATGGAATTGTATATGAAATGGATGGTTACATTTACGAAATGCGGAAGAAATATCCGGGTATTTTCGTTTTTTTAACTGGTGGACATTCGTTTTATTTTGAAAGACGGCTGAAAAATTCCATCTTTGCAGCCATTAATTTAGTATTGGTCGGATTAAACAGAATATTAGAATACAATGTCAAAAGGCAATAGAACAGGGATCATTCTCGGAATGCTGATAGGGATTCAGGTGGCGCTGGTGGCACAAAACAGTACCAATTCCCCCTATACGCGCTACGGGTACGGAATGTTGGCAGACCGCTCATTCGGTGCAGGGCGTTCGATGGGAGGTACAGGTTATGGCTTGCGTTCTTCGCGGCAGATCAATCCGATGAATCCGGCATCCTATTCGTGCATGGATTCATTGACTTTTCTGTTTGACGCAGGAGCGTCGATGCACTTCTCGTGGTACAATGACGGGACGAACAGGCAGAAAAACATCAATGGTAACCTGGAATATTTCGCTCTGCAGTTTCCCCTGTGGAAGAATCGCATAGCCATGAGTGCAGGCATGCTGCCTTATTCACATGTGGGTTACGATTTCTGGACGGTAAGTGAAAGCGACGGGACGTATCCCGAACACTTCTCCGGTACGGGCGGATTAAACGAAGTGTATATCGGATTAGCTTGGGAGCTATGGAAGAAGCGTCTTTCGGTGGGGGCAAATATCAGTTACATGTTTGGAAACATTGATCACAGAAGCACCATGCCCCTGTCCGGCATCAATACGACGGCCAACGACGTATATACGATGAAACAGGTCAACGTACACAATCTGAAATACGACTTCGGGTTGCAGTATACGCATCCGGTCAGCAAGACGGAACGCATCACGCTCGGAGTAGCCTATTCACCCCATATGAGGTTGAAAACCACTTCTTATGATAAGGTCGCCTTCGACCAGACATTCACCCAGATCTTTACGGCAGATACGACCTGGAACAGGGGATTTGATCTTCCGCATTCGCTGGGCGTCGGCCTGTCGTATGTGAAGGATAACAAGCTGATGTTGGCGGCGGATGTCACTTACCAATCCTGGTCGCAGGCGAAATTCTCCAACCGGACGAATGAATTTGACGACCGCATCAAGGTGGCGGCCGGCGGAGAATACATACCGAACAATTTTACACGACTGTATTTAAACCGGGTCAGGTATCGCGCCGGGGTGCATTACAGCAACTCGTACGAGAAATTCAAGGGAAGTGGATACACTGAATACGGTGCATGTGTGGGCGCCGGTTTCCCGATGTTGGATAACCGTTCCTTCATCAACACGTCGTTCGAATATGTCAGAATCGTGCCGGGCACCAAAGCGTTAATCAGTGAACAATATTTCCGGATAACGATCAGCTATACATTTAACGAACGCTGGTTCGCCAAATTGAAATTGGAATAAAAACAGAGTATTAATCTTTAATTATTATAGAAATATGAAAATCAAAAGAGGTTTGTTTGTCGTAATTTTGTGGACGACAATAATGAATGTAAGCGCACAGAAGGGAGCAAACAGCGGAACACCCTTTGGTTCCGGAGAAGACAGCATTCGCTGTATAACGAATATCAGTTTGTTTACGCCGTATGCCAAGATAAACAATTTTCAGGATGCCTATCCGTACTGGAAAGAGGCGTATGAGGAATGTCCGGGAGCAACGAAAGATCTGTATCTGTACGGGGTGAGAATCATCAACTGGCAGATTGCGGAAGAAAAAGACCCGGCCAAACAGGCTGCACGGATTGAGGACCTAATGGCCTTGTATGACAAGCGTGTCAAATATTTCGGGAATGACCCGAAATACGGTAAAGACTGGATCCTTGTCCGGAAAGTACAGGATTATATCCGTCTGAAAGGTGAAGACAATGTGGATGCCGCGCTGGTATACGGCTGGCTGAAAGAAGTTCTGAACGAATACGGAGAAAAAACGGAATCCGTGGGAATATCACTGTATATGTTTGCCTCCTACAAGTTACTGCAAAAGAATGCAGACGCCCACAAGGGACCGTACATAGAAGATTTCCTGAAATGTTCAACCTTGTTCGACACCCAGTTGGCAGCCGCCAGAGCTGCCGGCGACGAGAAGGAAACAACTACGCTGGAAACGTTGAAATCGGGTATCGAAACCGCCTTTGCCAACAGTGGCGCCGCAGATTGTGCCACGCTGGAAAGCGTTTACGGCAAAAAGATCGAAGAAAACAAAAGCGATCTGAATTTCCTGAAAGAGACCATCACGCTGTTCCGCAGAGCCGGTTGTCAGGAGAACGAACTGTATTTCACGGCAGCCGGATATGCCCATCAGATTGAGCCGACGGCTGAATCTGCCATCGGTCTGGGCAATCAGGCATTTAAAAAACAGGAGTACGAATCGGCTGAAAAATACTTCACCGAAGCCATTGCCATGGCTACGGATAACGAAATCAAAGCCGACATCTACTTCATCATTGCCAACATCGCCTACACACAGAAGAACTATTCCAAAGCAAGGCAAAACTGCCTGAAAGCAGTAGAAGCAAATCCGAAGCTGTGCAAGCCCTATCTCCTGATCGGGACTATGTATGCCGCCACGGCCAGCAGCGTTTCGGGCGATCCGGTCATCCGGAAAACCGCCTACTATGCAGCGGTCGATAAGTTCGAACGCGCCCGTCAGGTAGACTCCGCCTGTGCCGAAGATGCCAACCGGATGATTGCCACCTATCGCTCCTATTTCCCCTCGACGGAAGAAGTCTTCATGCACCCCGACCTGAAGGAAGGGGCGACCATCACGGTCGGCGGCTGGATTGGCGAGCGTACGGTCGTCAGAAAATAAGAACAATGGCGCATCGGTTGCTTCGCGAAACAGACAAACAAGGCATAGCAATCCTCTCCGGAGCGATTGCTATGCTTCTTTTAATATTGTTCGTTTCCTGCGAACGGGAAAAAAAAGAAATGGTTGACATCGTCTTCGACAGGGAACAGACCTGTACCATGAAAGCAACTGACGTTTCCACGCTGATTTCCGACTCCGGAGTGACGCGCTACAAGATGGAGACGAAAGAATGGCTATTTTTTGAAGAAGCATCGGAACCGTACTGGTATTTCCCGGAAAAGGTGCATGTAGAGAAGTTCGACACGCTTTTTCAGCCCGAAGCCAGCATTGACGCGGACACGGCTTATTACTTCACAAAAAAGAAACTCTGGAAACTGATCGGGAATGTGGAAGTCGAGAACCTGCAGGGCGAACGCTTCGAGACTTCGCTCATGTACTGGGATCAGAATGAAGAAAGAATTTATTCGGATCAATACATTCGCATCACCAAAGGCCAGTTTGTCAACACCGGCATCGGCTTTGAATCCAATCAGCGGCTTACTAAATATCGCATATTCCGACCGGCTGCCGAAATCCCGTTCCGGAAGAACGCGCCGGGTGATTCAACCGCGGTCGATACGTCCTCGAATGATGAATGACCGGATGAGAAATAAAGTTCAGCCTGTCATCACTGATGAACGTAAGTCCGACCTAAGGCATGTACGGCATGGTTTTGTGCACGGTAAACATTCAAAGCCGGCGCATCCGGGAACAGAGGCCTTGCATACAAAGTCTCCACGCCGTATCTGCCACGTGTCGTGGACGCAGGCGTCCAAACATCGTGGGCGTAAGCGTCCAAACATCATGGACACCTGCTTCCAAGGTCTACGGAAGTAGAATCACGTCTCACAACGTACCATAAATTGAACAGTCCTTGTCGACAGTATTTGATCTACTGCCGACAACTGAGGGATGTGAAATAAACAAAATAGAACGGATTAAAATGAGATATGCGACGAATACTAATCCCCAAAAGTCATCCGGTTCCGTATCTTCCAGTGATTGAGGCGATGCGCAGTACACCTGCGAGTCGCCTTTCTGTTACGGCGTTAGTGTGCGTCGGGCAATAGCGTTATGGCTTGTCAAGTACTAGCGTTAGCACCTGTCAGGTTACAGCGTTATGAATCCCGCTCCAAACAACCTATTTTGAACTGCAAGCCAGGCGAAAGCCAAGATTATTGTTCCTGCTGGCTGGCGTGCCGCTATAGCGGCTGGACACGCGTACGTACCGTGTGCTGCTGCGCCAACAGCCGCCCCGATACACGCGGTTAGAGCCAGACGAGGGACCACCGGGATTGAATTGAAAACGGCCGTCATAACGGCCAAACCAGTCCTGACACCCTTCCCATACATTTCCGTTCATATCATATATCCCCAACTCATTGGCCCGCCTGGAACCGACCGAATACGTCTTCCCGTCGGGATATCCATTGTACCACGCCACGCTTCCGACATCGTTGCTACCGCTATATTTATAACCCCGGCTACTCGCTCCGCCACGGGCCGCATACTCCCATTCCGCCTCCGTCGGCAGACGGTACCGCTTGCCTGTCCGCTCATTTAACTTGCGGATGAACGCCTGTACATCATTCCAGCTCACTCTTTCTACCGGAAGATTGTCGCCTTTGAAATCAGAGGGATTCGTACCCATTACAGCCTTCCATTGCGCCTGCGTCACCTCGTATTTGCCTATGTAAAAATCGTTCAATCTGACTTTATGTGCAGGTTTTTCATCAGCATCACAATCATGGACCTGTTCGGAAGTGCAGCCCATCGTAAACGTGCCGCCTTTGACGAAAACCAGTTCCGGTTCGCCGCCGGACATGCCGGACGGTGGTTC
>JAITAY010000269.1 GCA_031283915.1 Tannerella sp. | reverse complement strand
AAACAAAATCTTAACTTGATGACATTGAGTTAAAACGGACGGCAATGTGGGGGGGGATTGGGCTAAAGCCCTGCGGAGGCGCTGTTACACTTTTTTTTCTAACCACTAACTACCTGTTTATGCACAAAACTATACCGCGTGCAGTATAACTACCGCTTTATGCATAGAATGATACCGCGTGCAGTATAACTATCAGGCATCCCAAGCTCCTGATTCTTACTTATACCTCTCATAGTTCATTTCTCAGTAGAGGCGTTCTGAAATTTCACATCGTATAAAGCGAACTGATGGATTCGTTGCGGCATACGCGGCGGATGGATTCGGCAAACATATCGGCTACCGAAAGAACCGTCACCTTTTTACTTTTCCTGATGTAGGGGATGGAATCGGTAAAGATGATTTCCGAGAGGGCGGACTGGTCAACGTGCAGGGAGGCAGGATCGGACATCACGGCATGGCTGGCCAGGGCACGGACGGATTTTGCTCCGCTTTTGATCATCAGGTCGGCCGCTTTCGTGATCGTACCGGCCGTGTCCACAATATCGTCCACCAGCAGGACATCCCTGTCCGTCACATCGCCGATGATTTTCATGTCGGTTACTTCATTGGCCTTCGAACGCGATTTGTGACAAATCACCATCGGTATCTTGAAATATTTGGAATAATTGCTGGCGCGTTTGCTGCCGCCCACGTCCGGCGTAGCAATCACGAGGTTGTCAAGTGAAAAAGTCAACTCAATGAACGGCAGAAAAACGCTTGATGCATACAAATGGTCTACCGGCACGTTGAAAAAACCCTGAATCTGATCGGCATGTAAATCCATTGTTATTAGCCGGTTCAATCCTGCTACGCCCAGCAAGTCGGCAATCAGTTTCGCCCCGATGGAGACGCGGGGCTTGTCTTTCCTGTCCTGACGCGCCCAGCCGAAGTAGGGAATCACGGCGATGATCGAGTGTGCCGAAGCCCGTTTCGCCGCATCCATCATCAGCAACAGTTCCATCAGATTATCGGAAGGGGGGCAGGTGGACTGCACCAGAAAAACGTCCCTGCCGCGAATGGATTCTTCATACGAAACGGAAAACTCGCCGTCTGCAAAACGTTCCACATTCATCTGTCCCAGCGGACAGTCCAAACTGTGACAGATTTTTTCTGCCAGATAACGGGAGTTGGTTCCCGAAAAAACCAGAAAGGGTCTATTTGTATTCATTTGAACGAACTTTTGAAATATGCCGCAAAAATACAAAACTTCTCACGATGCTCACTACTGAAATTATTATTATTTTTGTCTTCATATTTTTAATATGTAAAAGAAAGATGACGGAAAGAAGGGAAAAGAAAGGGCGCCGGATTGTGCAATTGTGGTTGTTTACCGCCGCAATGGGGACGGCGGTGATGGCTGTCGCACAGTTGCCGGCGGATGATTTTTCCCGGGCAGACCTGTTGCCGGCGGATTCGATGCTGTCGAAAACGATGAATGATTCGCTACGTATCGAAGCGTTGATGTTACAGATACGGGAAATGGAACTCCGGGAAATCATGCTGCGCACGGAACTGGACAATGTCCACCACGCCGAACGGGCGGCAGATTCGATCAAAATAACCGAACAGCGGCGGCAGATTGATTCGTTACGCGCCGTCACGCCGGCCGTGCCTGTCGTGGTAGGTCAGGACACCCTGTTCACCATCTATGCCCGTCAAGGCGGACTGACGCCCCGGCGCCGGGCGGAAAATGTGCAGGAGCAGATTCTCGAAACCGGAAAAGACCTGACTTTCGGCAAAGATTCGTTGCGCATCGAAAATGGCATGTCTCTTACAGACCTCATGTACGGTGAAAAGGTGATATTCAGCATCACCGATCAGGATGCATGTTGGGAACATACGACACGCGACAAACTGGCAGAGCAGTATCGCGTTTCCGTATCCCGGAAAATCGACGAACTGAAACGGGAAAACGGACTGGCACAATGGTTCAAGCATCTGGGGTTGTTCCTGCTGGTCATACTTCTGCAAGCCGGGTTGTTCTATCTGACCAACCGTCTGTTTCTCAAACTGCGCCACAGGATCCTCCTCCTGGAAAAACAGAAAAAGCTCAAACCGCTGTTCGTCATTCGCGACTACGAGGTCTTGAACACCTCCCGCCAGGAAAAGGCGCTGTTGGTCATGGCCAAAGGCTTGAAATGGGTGTTGATCCTCTTGCAGCTTGTTTTCAGCGTCCCTATGCTGTTTGCCATTTTTCCGCAGACGCAGTCGTTCGCCGAAACGCTGTTTTTGTATATTTTCGAACCGTTAAAGCTCATTTTCTGGTCGATCATCCACTACATCCCCAACCTGTTCCGGATCATTGTGATTTTCCTGTGTATTCATTATTTAGTGAAAGGGATACGGTATATTGCCTGCGAAATCGAGCATGAGAAACTGAAGATCAACGGATTTTTCCCGGACTGGGCGCAACCGACGTTCAACATTGTCCGGTTTTTTCTCTACGCATTTATGATTGCGATGATTTACAACTACCTGCCATATTCAAATTCCGTCATCTTCAAGGGGATGTCCGTCTTTGTCGGGTTGATGGTGTCGCTGGGTTCGACCACCGTCATCGGGAACATACTGGCCGGATTCGTCATCACATACATGCGTCCCTTCAAGACGGGAGACCGCATCAAGTTAAACGACACGGAGGGGCATGTCATTGAAAAGAGTCCGTTCGTGACACGTCTGCGGACGCCCAAGAACGAGATTGTCACAATCCCCAATTCGCAGGTCATGTCCTCCAACATTACCAACCACAGCTCTTCGGCAAAGATTTACGGATTGATCATCCATACCGAAGTCGGTTTCGGCTTCAATGTCCCCAGGCAGCAGGTCTGTCGGCTATTGATCAGGGCGGCGCTGGAAACGCCCTGTGTGCTCGACAACCCGAAGCCGTTTGTGCTTGAAACGGAATTGAAAGATTCCTACCCCGTATACCAGATCAACGCTTGTGTGAAAGAGGTCGACAACCTGCCGACGATTTATTCCGAGTTGCACCGGCACATTCATGATGTCTTTCAGGAGGCGGGTATCGAACTTGTTCTCCCGCATTATTACGCCGGTCGCGACGGCAACCCAATCGCCATGCCGCCGGAATATCCGGAAAAACATCCCCCAAAAGGATGAATATCAAATATTGTCAGTCAGACCACCCTTCCTGCTACCGCAGGACGATAACAGCGCCATAAATATACTGCACGCGGTATAGTTTTGTGCAAAAACAGGTAGTTAGTAGCTGGTGTCATGTCAAGTTCAATATAATGGCATTATTTTATATCTTTGCGAGAAAAACCAATGGGGAAAGTATTGTATCAAGTAACACTAACACAAGAAGAGCAAGAA
>JAITAY010000195.1 GCA_031283915.1 Tannerella sp. | reverse complement strand
TTCGACAGCGCCCGAACGGAAGGTATAGCGGAAGGTAAAGCGGAAGGCATAGCACAAGGCATAGCGAAAGGCATGACACAAGGACTGGCGAAAGGTAAAGCGGAAGGACTGGCGGAAGGCATGGCACAAGCCGTCATAGCCGCTGCCCAAAACAATTTTTCCACAGAACAGATTCGACTGTTCTCCGGCCTGAGTGAAGATCGTATCCGTGAAATTCTGGAACGCGGCAACTGCACCGGGGGATGACTGTCGAAGTCGGGAATGAAGACAATGCAAACCGGCGGTCATTTGTTACCGGATGATGACCGGTAAACAGTCGTTTAATCTTGTAGCATTGATTCAACGTCAGGAAAAATAGAAACCGCATAAAACCATCCATTTTTATGCGGTTCCTGCGTGTATATTCCAGTGATTTTATTTTGGTCAAAAGACGAATAGCGCCTCAAAAAAAGAGTTAGCCGTCTTCTCCGCATTTTTTGAATCTTTGAATCAAAATACTACCTTTGTTGCCGGTTATAATTTTTATGGAGCGATGAAAAAAAATGTATATATACCTTTGGGTCTGTGGATGATCCTCCTTTTGGCGTTCAACTGTCCTGTTTTGCCGGCACAGGACGATTTCGATACCTGGTTTGAACGGAAAAGCCTGCGAATTGACTTTGCACTGAGCGGTAATAAAACTCGCCAATCTGCCGCACCGGAACAGTTGCGCGAGGAACCCGTCTGGGCAGGGCCGGTAAAAAACAGGATCGATCCTTTTGAATACGGAGGTTATTCTGTCAGGGTGTATGCTTCCGGTCGTCAACTGATCTATTCACGCGGTTTCAATACCCTGTTCGAAGAGTGGCGTACGACGGACGAAGCTGCGAAACAAACCCGGTCATGGACAAACAGCATCTCCATTCCCTTTCCCCGGCAAATAGTTACGGTTGAACTGCTGGCACGCGAACGATCGACGAACCGCTTTGCTCCCCTGTTGGAGTGGGAGGTTGATCCGCAAAGCATCACCATCGACCGCAGCCCGTTGAAAGCGTTGAAGACGGTGGATATCCGGTGGAATGGCGACCCGGCCGGGAAAGTAGATTTGGTTTTCCTGCCCGAGGGCTATACGGAAGGCGAGATGGACAAGTTCGACGCCGATGCACGCCGTTTTGCCGACGCCCTGTTCCGCACTCCTCCTTATGATCGGCGACAGGGGGATTTTAACGTTCGTGCGGTACATCTTCCGTCCGAAGAATCCGGCGTTGACCTTCCAGGCAAGGGCATTTACAGGCATACGGCGCTCAATGCCGGTTTCTACACCTTCGGCATCGACCGCTACCTGACCACGCGCGACATGCAATCCATCCGCGACGCCGTCTGGAACGTCCCCTGCGATGCAATTTTTATCCTCGTCAATTCCGACATTTACGGTGGCGGCGGGATGTATAATTTCTACGCCATCGGCACGGCGGATCATGAACATACCATCCGCGTTTTCGTCCATGAACTGGGACACAGCTTCGCCGGACTGGCCGACGAATATTTCCAGTCCACCGTGGCATACAACGATTTCTATAGCCTGGACGTGGAACCGTGGGAACCCAATATCACGACGTTGGTTGACTTTGAAGGCAAGTGGAAAGATCTGCTTCCGGCCGGTACGCCCGTCCCCACGCCGCAGGAAGCGCCTTTTACGGACAGGGTCGGCGTTTTTGAGGGTGGCGGTTACATGGCAAAGGGCATCTACCGGCCAATGGATCACTGTACGATGCGCGACATGGCCGGCTTTTGTCCCGTATGTCAACGCGCGATTCTAAAGATGATTGATTTCATAACAGATAAATCGGGGCAGGATGCATCAGATTGAAGTAAGAAACGTATTCAAGTCGTTCAGGGACGTGCAGGCCGTACGCGGCATCTCGCTGGCCATCCGGCCGGGCGAGTTCGTAGCCCTGCTGGGGCCCAACGGCGCGGGCAAGACCACGACGGTCGAGATGATGGAAGGTCTGCGGAAACCCGACCGGGGGGAAATCCTGATTCAGGGAAAAACATGGCAGAAACATGAAAGGGAGCTGCGCAAGATCATCGGCCTGTCGCTACAGGAAACACGTTTCACCGAAAAACTGACCGTACGCGAGACCTTGCGCCTCTTCGCCGCATTCTTCGGACTGGGAAGCGGGCGGGTCAGCGAAGTCATCGAACTGACCGGGCTGGGCGAAAAGCAGAAGTCCATGACCGGGACGCTTTCGGGCGGCCAGCGTCAGCGGTTGGCGCTGGCGGTGGCGTTGCTGAACACGCCGCAGATTCTTTTCCTCGACGAACCGACCACCGGCCTGGATCCCCATTCGCGGTTCGACCTGTGGAAAATTCTCAAAGCCTTGAAAGATGAAGGCGAAACAACGTTGATCCTGACGACGCACTACATGGAAGAAGCCGAATCGCTTTGCGACCATATCATCATCATAGATGAAGGAAAAATCTTGCGGGAAGGGCGTTTGGAAGAATTGCTGGACGAACGATCCCGCAACCTGGAGGAGTTGTTTATCAACCTGACGGGAAAGGCGCTGGACGATACGAATACACGAATAAACCGATAAATGGGAAAGAAAAATAGAACCTCAATAAAGAATCATCAACTGTATCAGCTCACGTGGACGCAGTTCCTGGAAACCGTCCGCGAACCGGAAGTACTTTTCTGGGGGATGTTGTTTCCGGTACTGATTTCCATCGGACTGGGACTGGCTTTCACGCAGACCTCCGAATCAAGGTATCAGGTGATGACGGTGGGCGCGAATCATCCGGAACTGGACGCGCTCCTCCGGCAGTATGGCCAACCGGGCGAGTATCGCGGTCAGGACGCCATCCTGTGGAAAGTGACGGATGCAACACTTGGGAATACGGAATTTAACTTTGTTCACAGCGAGTGGCCGGCGGCCATCATCGCGCTGAAACGGGGCGAAGCCGATGTGATTGTTAGCGGTTCGCCGGACGGGTTGCATTACCATTTCGATCCGCACAACTCGCAGGCGCAATTAGTATACATGAAGCTGTCCGCCCTGATACAGTCGCCCGTTGCAGCGGCGGATCCCGGACAGACGTCCGTCGCACCGCTGACACTGAAAGGTGTACGTTACATCGACTTCCTGATTCCGGGACTGATTACCTTCGGGATGATGGGTTCCATCATGTGGGGGATCAGTTACACGATCATCGAACGGCGGTCGCAAAAACTGCTGCGGCGGATGGTGGCCACGCCGATGAAAAAATCGAATTTTCTGATGGCGCTGATGTTTGTCCGCATCCTGATGAACCTTGTCGAAGCCTTGATTATCTTCTTTTGCGCCTGGCTGATTTTTGATATCCGGATTCAGGGGAATGTCGCCGCTCTGCTGATGCTGTTTCTTTCGGGCAACGTGGCGTTCACGGGTCTGGCCATACTGGTTTCGAGCCGTACCTCCAGGACGGAAGTCGGTACGGGATGGATCAACGCCGTGCAAATGCCCATGACGCTGCTCTCGGGTATCTTTTTCAGTTACCACAACTTTCCCGAATGGAGTCTGGGCGTCATCCGGCTCTTACCCCTGACTGCTGTCACGGATGGCGTTCGGAGCGTCTTCAACGAAGGCGCCGGATGGATGGAATGCCTCACGCCCTCCGTCGCGCTTTCGGCCTTCGGCCTGATCTGCTTCATCGCCGGAATGCGCTGGTTCAAGTGGTATTGAACACGAATTTTACGGTTTGTATTTCGATTTTCGCAAAATCTCCTGGTAATCCTCATCATTTATCAGGTTTTCCAGCGAAACCTGCGTCTTGTTCATGTATTTTGTCACAATCTGCCAGCCAATCCATACGCCGAGATGCCCCGGAGCATCGTCGGCGATAAAGGTCGAGGGTGCACCGGAAAAATACCTGGCGGTAGTCGCTGCATGGGGTGTATATAAGTGTTTGCGTTCGATAACCAGGCGCCAGAGCATTTTTTCGTTTTGCCTACACCACTGGTATTCGGCCGGCGTGTATCCCATCCACATTTCCGGAATCAACTGCGGGTAAGCCTGATGAAGGATGTATTTGATTTTTCCTTCATAAATCATGCGTTCCAGCAAGACGCGCCCGTCGCCTCTGAAAGGATATTCCGACAGCAACCAGGCCGTCAGGTAATCGGGGACGACGCAAGCCCGCTCCATCCGGCGAAGCTGGTGAGGGTAGAAGTAATCCTGGTAAAGCGGATAGTCGGCGCCGAGGTATTTGTCAATCGAGAGGGAAAGCAGGCTGTCGGCCACGATGACATTCTGCTGCAGGCCGGACACGTGCATGTAGACAGCCGGTATCTGCATCGCCGGAAACCGGCTTTGCAGGAATTGGAAACTGTTCTCCAGTTCGTTTTCGATGGATTCTATGTTTTCATACTGTTTCAATGCATCCCGGTAGAGTTGTTTCAGCGTCGGTTCGGCGTAATAATTGAGCAAACGATCGAAAAAAGCGGACGTCCGGGTGCTGTCTGTCCGGAAAAGACTCTTTCCGATTACCTCCAGCAAGGGCGCATAGTCGGCTGCTATCTGCCGCTGCAACGCCGGTGTATCCGTCTGGAGCAACTGATACAAATCCCGGTCGAAACGCCGGACGGGTATGGGATTTGCCGTTGCCTTCCGCCCGTTCGGGTCACAGCCCGCCAGGACGGCGAACGTGGCCAGGAGGAGGAAGAACAGGCTGGTGCGGAGAAGCTTCACGGGACGTTATTTTTTCAGTAAAACCGTGATTTGTAACGCCAGGTCGAAAAATATCATCTTGGCATGACCGTTTTGCATAATATGTCGTTCGGCTTCGGACAGTACCTTGACGAAATCAAACACATTCCGTTCATTCACATACGCCGCAAAACGCGAGGAAAAAGCCTGTTCGGCCGGAGTCATATAGTTTATTTCGCCGGCATTGAAACGGTACACGAAATTCTCGCGAATCAGACGCTGGCTATACGCGAGGAAATTTTTCTGCCGTTCCCGTCCGATGCCGGCCATCTCTTCCGCAAAAGCTTTCATCTCCTTCACGTTTTTGCTCCAGGAATTACGCATAATGCGCATGAATTGTTGCAGAAAGAACTCGTTTTCTTCGCTGGCATGGATATTTTCCATCATCCGGAGATAATCTCCATGCGACAGGCGAGCTTGCAGTCTGGCCTCCGCCGCCGGCAGTTCATGGGGTGGCGCTTCGAGCGTCTCAGCCAGCGCTTCTGTCGCGATGGGGCCGACATTCATCCGTTGTGCACGCGACAAAACGGTGCCCAGTATCTGGTCTGGCTCCTCCGACACCATAAATATTAACGTATTTCGCGGCGGCTCTTCGATCGTTTTCAACAGTTTGTTGGCGCAGGTTTGGGACATCCGCTCCGGCATCCAAATCAACAGCACGCGATAAGCTGCTTCGTAGATGCGCAAACTGAATTTGTGGAGGATGTTATCACTTTCCTTGCCATAGATGCACGCCTGTTTGTTCAATGCATCCATGTGGCTTAACCACAGGTTCAGGTCGAAATACGTATGGGAGGCCAGGAAACTGCGCCACTGGGGCAGGTAATCGTCACAAATCTGTTTTTTCTGTTCCTTCACGGCGACGATCGGAAAGATGAAATGAAGGTCGGGATGTATCAGCCCGTTGTATTTGAGACAGGAAGGACAGCGTCCGCAGGCGTCCGTTTCCGAACGTCCGGTGCAGTTCAGATAACGGGCGCAGGCCAGCGCCAGGGAAAAGGTTCCCGTTCCGGCCTTTCCGCAAAAAAGCTGCGCATGAGGTAGCGTTCCCTCGTGCGCCGACTGAATCAGTTGCCGTTTCAGCTCGTCCTGCCCGATGACGTCCTTAAAATACATGCTTTATAATGCTATAAAATCGGATTCCTGAAAATGGGTGACTTCGGTTTCCCAGCGTTCCCTGACAAACCGGTTATGTAGCGGGTGGGCGGTGTAGGCATCGAAAGCAGCCCGGTCGTCGAATTTCATTAAAAAGCCGTATTGAAAGTCGTTTTTGGGACTGCACTGGCGGTATGCCTGAAAATCGCGGACGCCGGGGACGCCGGTCAATATCCGGTAGCCGTCGTCAAGAAATTTCCTGGCTTCAGGCGAATCCACCGGATGTTTCAAGTCAAAAATCACCGTGTGCATGATTTCTCCGCTTTTCAGGGCTGCGGAAGCCGTACAGCCGGCCAGTGCGCCTGCCGCGGAACCAGCCAGCGTTGCGGTGCAGGCGGTGTGGATAAAATGTCTTCGTTTCATGAGCAGTTATTTTAATAGATTTCTTTTGCTATTCGACGGACGCTGTCGGAGGCCATAAGCGTGTAGAAATGCAGACCGGGTACGCCGTTTGCAATTAAGTCCCTGCATTGCTGGATCCCCCACTTCACGCCGACAGCTTTCGCTTCGTCGTCGTTTCTACATTTACGCAGTTCCGCCGCCAGCGCTTCCGGAATGTCGGAACGGAATACCTTTGGCAAAACCGTCAACTGATTGGCAAAGACAATCGGCTTGATACCCGGAATCACCGGCACGGCGACGCCCTCGGCACGCAAACGCTCGACAAAAGCATAATACTTTGCGTTGTCAAAAAACATCTGCGTGACCAGATAGCCGGCGCCGTTCTTCACCTTCTCTATGGCATGGAAAAGGTCCGACTCCATATTCGGCGCCTCTTCATGTTTTTCCGGATAGCACGCCATGCCGTAGGAAAAGGGCGTTTCCGGCTGTTTGAAAGGCGTACCGTCCAGCGCAATGCCCTGATTAAACCGGTTCACCTGCTCCTGCAGGCCGGCGGCATGTGTATGTGAATGTCCCGGCGGGATTTCGACCGCCATGTTTTTGACGTCGCCCCGCAGAAGCAGCAGATCATAGACGCCCAGATAGTACAGTTCAATCAGCGCATATTCCGTTTCCTCACAGGTAAAGCCCTTGCAGATGATATGCGGTACGGCCGTGATGCCGTAACGGTTCTGAATAGCCGCGGCAATGGCCACCGAACCCGGTCGCTTGCGTACGGGCACTCTGCGGATGCTCCCGTCCGGCTGCGGCTTTTCGATATATTCGCTGTGATGAGATGTGATGTTGATGTATTTCGGGTCAAATTCCCGCAACCGGTCAATCACATCGTATACCTTTTGAATACTGTTCCCTTTCAGCGGCGGCAGAATCTCGAACGAAAACACCGGACGCTTACTTGCCTTTATCAAATCAATGACTCTCATTTTTCTGTTATATAGTAGATGCGGCGAACCGCAAATTTGCAGCGCAAATGTATGCATTTTTGCTCGATGTCACACGGTCGGAAGGGCAAGCAAAAATGAACGGACAGCCTGCGTCATGGCTTCGGGATAGGCGGGAACATCAAGCACATGAAAAACATAACCGTTCGTTTCTTTCTCACTCCATTCCCATCTTAAACGCCCGCTGTCTTCACATGGCACCCTGACCGCCTCCATCCGGAATATTAGCCATCCCTTATTTTCCGTCCCCGTCAGTTAAAACTGACGGCCATCGGAAGCAATGGGCAAAAGCCCTGTGGAGGCATGGCCGGATGGCCGGTACGGCTCTTTGAAATACATCCTGTTTTTGGTCAAAAAGTTTCCGGGATGAAAAGTACACAATCTGTTTTTGACCACAGCGCGAATTTTGCGTCGCACAGAACCCGGCAAAAACGTTTTTTTTCCGCGAAAGAAACCGTATTCAATGCTCACAGCCTGATTCATTCTTCACTGTTTGAGCGGAGGATTTCCTGGATTTTTGCCCCGTCGAGACCCGTAATTTTCTGTATCTGCTCCAGAGAAAAACCGTCGCGCTGGCACTTGAGGACTACGCCGGTTAAACTTTCTACCCGGCCTTCCTCCTTGCCTTCTACCCGGCCTTTTGCTTCACCTTCTGCCAGGCCTTCTTCTCTGCCCTCTGCCCGGCTTGCCGCCAGAAGCGCTCTTTCAGTGTA
>JAITAY010000188.1 GCA_031283915.1 Tannerella sp. | reverse complement strand
CATCGCTGTTAATGCTTTTAACGCTACATTCGACAGATATTCTGTTTCGCACATTAACTCCAGCCAGTAAATATCTTCGTTGATTTCCTTCTGGGCAATGGTCTTGTGGATAAAATCAGCTTTACTTTCCGAATGTTCCTTAAAACTCTTTTCTTTCAATATACTCTGTTTCATAACCGCTATTTTTATTTAACCGCTAACCACTAGATAGTGTCGTCGTGCAGCTTCCTCCTGCCTGCTTTGTGAAAAGTTACTGATACGCTTCATGTAGCCGATGATGCGGGTAAGATAATCCAAATTTTTGCTCCGGCACGACGGACATTCTTTCAAGTTGCGCTTGTCGATGTGGCCACAGTCGTTACAGACGGTATTCGGAATATTAAACGTGAAATAGTTGCATCCCTCCTGTGCGGCTACGCGCAACAGTTGGCGGTACTGTTCCCGGCTCAAGTGCTCTTCGAGGTTGAGGTGCAAGGCAGAGCCTCCCGTCAGGTGTTCGACATACTTCCTTCCGTGCAGGCGGAATTTATCGACAATGTTTAACGACGTGTCTTCCACGATATAAAAATAGCTGTTGTAGCAATCGCGGTTCACGGCATAGCCATCTCGCCGGTCCCACTTGGCATGTTTAACGCCTACATTCTCTGCCGGTATCATTTCGCAGTTGAACAACACATCCTTTGTCCTGTACTTTTTGTTGTATTTTTCTATAAGCCCCAATACCTGCTGAACAAAAGCGGTATATTGCGGATTGTCGTTAATCGCTATGCCGAGCGATTCGGCGGCTTCCACCAGGCCGTTCACGCCGATGGTCAGGTATTGCCGTTTCAAGTTCATATAGCCTGCATCGAACAGGGGCAACATGCCTTTTTCGTGCATGTATTTCAGATTCTCATTGTATGCCAGCTGGACTTTATGCACCAAGTCAACGATTTCTTCAAGGAAGAACTGATAGTGCTGCCTGTTTCGTGTGGCGTGCTGTATGCAGCGGTTCAGGTTAATGGTCAGCACGCTTTTTGAGCCGGTAGAAACGCCGCCTGCGCCAAGTGTATAGCTGAAGCCGTTGTCCTGTATTTCATTGCGTAAACGGCAACAACTGCTCAGCGAATCGGCATTGTCGCTGATGTACGTGAAGAACGAATGCCCTTCGGCATACATTTCAGCCGTGAAGTCGCCATATTCCGCATCTTTGGCGTCGCCGTTTTCGGTCAGTAAAGCCATTGTTTCCACAGGGAATGTCAATACGGCGCGGGTGCGTTCGCGATTGAACCATTTCATGAAACGCTTTTGTAACCAGTTGAGCGAATCCCAGTTGGGACGGTTGCCGTCGGGAAAACGGAATTCGTCAAACAGACTTTCAAAATAATAGCGGTCGTAATACGAAATGTTCCAAAATACAGCCTGAAAATTCCGTGCGCCGGTGGGCTGGTTGATGGAATAGACGATTTGCTCGAAACAGTCGGTGATGACTTTGTCCAGCGTGCGCTGCCTGTTCGACAAATCGACTACTCTATCAGCGCGTAAATAGTAGTCTTCGCCATACTCCAAGCCGATGAAATAGTTCATATACATGAGAAATTCAGGAGTGGCGCAGGCGCCGCTCAACATGCTTGATATCATGAAAACCTTGTTGATAAATCCGCCGCAGAACGATTTCAGGTTGGTAGGCGCTTTGGAATTTCCCCCGATAGAAGTCGTTCCGCCAATGAGCCACGGATACATGGTGATGCTGGCGCAATAGTTGGCCAAGCTGGTTTCGTCGTTCTTGTAGATATAGTGATTGTTCAGCAGGTCAATGTAGCGGTCGGCCACTTCTTTGCCAAACATTTCCTTGATGCGGTCGGTAAGCATACGCCGGTTGAGGCGAATGAAGTTGGATTTGGGCAGCTCGCCGATCAGGGTAGCCAGATTTTTGTTCTCCACATTGGCATTGGCGTCGTACTTGCTGCCCGACGCCGCATTCGAGGCGTCGCAATATTCCATCAGGAATTTGAGCTTGTCGCGCACCTCTCGGTCTTCGGTATGCTTTTGCCGGTAGAGCATGTACGATTTGGCCACGGCATAGTAGCGTTCGGACATCAGAGCGATCTCCACCTGATTTTGGATTTCTTCTACGGTCGTATCGTTCCCGATACTTATGCGGCTCAGAATATTGGTAATGATTTCCTGAGTGGCAAAACTTCCCACCGACAGAAACGCTTTTGCAACGGCGTTTTTGATTTTTTCGACGGAAAAGGCTTCTTTTTGCCCGTCCCGTTTGATAATGAACAGTTCCGTCATTGTTTACATTTTACACTTTGTTTCACAAAATGGAACATGGGAAAAAATGCAGATACAACTCCGCAGGGAGTTGAAATCTGTTCTGCTTTTCACCCGAAAGCTCCAGGATATATCACATTGGGCAGGTCTTCTGACTTGTTTCGGGCGGCACGCCTTCCCGTTGGAATACTCAACAGTGGCAAAAGAATGTACCTCCTTTTTCTGAAACTTACAGCTGCGGGGACAGTCCCTGATTTTCACAGGATTCCCTTTTAATCTCCACTGCTTTTGCAGCAGTATGGAGAACCGAATGCGGTTGCAAAGATACGGAATAGTTCATGAAAAAAACACATGTTAAGTGAATCAATTGTCAATCTTTTTTCAATTCACACCAGCATTCTGCTCTCTACGTTACCTTTTTCCGGTAAGGCTGCTATCCACACACGACTTCTCCCTAATGCTTCCTTCTAAAAAAAGGATTTAGCCCAATTGATGCAAAAAGTATAACAAATGCGGATTTTCGTGTCGATCGCGTCAAATGTTTTAATTTTTGACGCGTTTGTGTATAGTTTTTTTTTCAGAAAGCGTCTACTTTTGACGCCGAAGCCAGTAATCGGAAAACACATTTTTATAATTTTGGATCTATGGTATGAAGATAATGTCCCGAAATTATAAATTGACTTTTCGACTTGGCCAAACAGATTGAGGAAGTATAAGAGTAAAAGATTAACTGTAATCTTTTATATAATATCATTAAACAATAAAATGTATGAGTGCTAATTTATTAAATGTATTGATCGGCAGGCTGTCATCAGCGCCGAAAAGGAGGATTGCAATGGTCGCTCTGCTATGCGGAGCCGTGCATGTGTATGCCGGGAACGAAGTCGCCGGCGGTGTACCGGATGTAGAGGTCTCTCAACAGACTGTAAACATTACCGGGGAAGTGAAGGATACGAATGGAGAGCCGATTATCGGCGCCAATGTCGTGGAAAAAGGGACTGTCAACGGAACAGTCACAGATGTGGACGGGAAATTCGCTTTGACCGTGTCGGAAAATGCCGTTTTACAGGCTTCTTATATCGGGTATATCACACAGGAAATCAAAGTGTTACCTGGCAGGCAAACAGGGGGTAAACTACTTTTAATCACACTGTTGGAAGACACCAAAGCCTTGGATGAAGTGGTTGTAATTGGGTATGGTACACAGAAAAAGGTGACGCTCACCGGATCAATTGCCTCCGTGAAAGGGGATGAAATCATTAAAAGTCCTGCGGTGAATGTGGGAAATTCCCTTGCCGGGCGGCTGTCGGGTGTAACGGTCAACAACCGTTCGGGCGAACCGGGAAACGACGATCCCAAAATTTATATCCGGGGGCGGAGTACAACGGGAAGAGACGACATCCTGGTCATCATCGACGGAATCGAACGGGACGGGCTTGGACAACTCAATCCGAATGACATTGAAAATATTACCGTATTGAAGGATGCGTCGGCAGCAATCTATGGAGCGCGTGCGGCCAACGGCGTTATTCTGGTTACGACCAAGCGCGGAACCTCTGCCAGACCTGTTATCAATGTCTCCTTTAATCAGGGATACACGCAGCAAACACGGAAACCGAAAGTCGCCAATTCGTATCAGTATGCGTTAATGTATAACGAAATCGAAGCAAGTGAAGGACGTCCGGACAGGTATTCGGCCGAAGAACTCCAAAAATTCAGAGACGGTACCGATCCTTACTATCCGAATACGGACTGGTATGATTTCATTACCCGGAAACTTGCGCCTCAGCATCGTTCGAACCTGTCCGTTGCCGGAGGCAGTGAACGCTCGCAATACTACATCTCTTTTGGGGAGGTATTTCAAAGCGGACATTTCAAAAACGGCACGACGGAAGCCCGGCAATATAACCTTCGTTCCAATGTCGACACGAAGGTCACCGACTGGCTTAAAGTCAGCCTGAATCTGGCCGGAAGGTATGACAAGAACCATTATCCCACGTTCAGCAACTGGGACCTGTACAGTCACATTTTCCTGGATCAACCGGACTGGCAACCCTACTGGCCGGGTACGGATTTGCTCTATCCCTGCCGCGGAAGCGAAAGTCTGGTGAACCGCGTAAATGACAACGGTGGATTTATCGACGAAGAAATTAAAGTGCTCCAGAGCAATCTGGCTTTGCGGGTGGATGTTCCGCAGGCAGAAGGGTTATGGGTAGACCTGATTGGCAGCTACGACACGTACCACACCTTCAACCGGCGTTTTGACGAGCCGACCTATGTGTATTACAAGAATGCAGCGACCGGAGAACTGGAAAGAGGACGCACCTCTTACAATGCCGATCAGCCTGTGTTAAGAAACTCCATGACCATGCGAACGCTTTCTTACCTGACGGCCAAAGTCAATTACGAACGAACATTTGACATGCATAACGTGGCGGCTATGCTGGGGTATGAACAGCAGCAAATCTTCCAGAGAGATTTCTGGGCGGAGCGCGGAGGTTTTCTTTCCAGCGCCTTGCCCGAATTATTTGCCGGAAGCAGCGACAAAACCTTGCACAATAATGATGGAAGAGCGACTCAGGGTGCCCGACAGAACTATTATGGCCGCCTGACCTACGATTATGCAGGGAAGTATCTGGCACAGCTTACTTTCCGTTATGACGGTTCGCCCAATTTCCCGACGAACAGGCGGTTCGGATTTTTCCCCAGCGCCTCGGCCGGATGGCGGATTTCCGAAGAATCGTTCATGAAAGACCTGGATTATCTCAGCAACCTCAAACTCAGAGGATCGTGGGGGAAAATGGGTAACGACCTGGTTAATCCCTTCCAGTACCTTACGGCCTACGGATATGGAAGCCCGTACGTGATCGGAAATAAAGACGTAAACGGATTGCTACAGAGCGGCGTGCCCAACCCGAATATCACATGGGAAACGGCTGTCACCTGGAATGCCGGACTGGATGCGCAATTTTGGAATGGTCTTTTGGGTATTGAATTTGATTACTTCAAAACCAGACGGTCGGATATTTTGACCAAGCGTTCTGCCATCATTCCCGATTACACCGGGCTGGTCTTGCCTGACGAAAACATCGGGATTGTAGACAACCAAGGTTTTGAATTGGTATTGACACACAATCATGCGATCGGCGATTTGAGATACCGTCTTTCCGGAAACGTGTCCTTCGTGCGGAATAAAGTCATCTTCAGCGATGAACAGCCGGCTGCTGAACCCTATCAGCTGGCAACCGGCAAACCGATTGATGCGCAACTTTATTACATTTCACTTGGGATATTCAAAGACCAGGCGGAGATCGACAGCTATCCTCATTTTCTGAATGCCCGGCCGGGGGATATTAAATACGAAGATGTAAACGGGGATGGCAACCTTGATTCCCGGGACCAGGTCAGGCTC
>JAITAY010000175.1 GCA_031283915.1 Tannerella sp. | reverse complement strand
CATCGCCAGCGTAGTGGTCAAATCGGGATGCGGGTCGGCGCCCAGATCAATCTTACATGCGGCAAAAAGCGGACAATAATCGTCAAGATGCCTTTGCAACAATTTTTTGTACGAAAACGCCGACGCCTTATTCACATAATCACCGCAACGCTGTTTCTCATCAGCGGAGACGTCGTTCCAGTTCACCCAGTTCGTTGCGCCTGCCAGAATCAGCGTAACGGCATCGGCGCCGGATACGACAAGTCTGTCTCCGTCGGCTTCGACTTTACCACCTTCGTTCAGGAGCTTTACCTTCGACTGCCATTTCATCTGAGGCGGAAAAATCCGATACGGTTTACCGTTATAAGCGCCTTCCTTTTCGGATATCGTCGTCCCTTCCATGATGATTTCGTTGCCTTCGACACGGGTTTTCGCCGACGGCTGCAAGCTCGTGAAATAACCCGACAGGTTGATTTTCCCTTTCCTGTCTGCCGTCAGGCGAATGACGATCACCTGTTCGGGATAACTTGCGAACACCTGCCGTGAATAATTTACACCATCATGCTGATACGAAACATGGACGAGTGCATGATCCATATCAAGCTCGCGGCGATAATTCTGTACGTCCTTCGACGGATGCCCGTATGCAAGGTTAAGCCGTCCCATCGGCTGGTACAGCTGCGAATGTTCCGGCTGACCGGCTAAATTCTCCGATTCCTTATCGGCATCGGCATAGTTTCCGGCGAAAATCAATTCGCGGACTTTCTTCAACGTTTCCGGTCCGTTTGCCGGATTGGGATCATAAGGGCCTCCCGTATAAAGCGTCTCATCGTTGAACGCGATAACTTCATGTTCGGTCGCACCGGGAATCATCGCCGCAAAGCGTCCCGTCCCGATTGGCAACCCTTCCCAGTATTTCGTGGCAGGAGTGTCGTAACTCCATTTCATCGGAACCTGATTGACTTCAATGTCTGTTTTATCCTTGCAGGACATCCACGCCAAACAGATGGCTAATAACAAGTAAATTTTCTTTGAGTTCATATAAATGTATTTCTAAAATATGCGGATTACACGGAAGAACATTACAAGATTTCATGTTCTTTCGCACAATCCGCATACAAAGTTAGCTGTTATTTTTTTTATTAATTCGTATATCCCGGATTCTGTTCCAGTTTAGCTTCAATATTGCGTTCGATTTCCGAGAATGGAATCGGCCACAAGTTATGATAATCTTTCATGGAGGTGCCTGAAGATTCAAGCAGTTGTCCGTTTATGGCCGGATAGGTGGAATTGTACTTGCGTGTCCGTTCGACTAATTTACCCATACGACAAAGCGTAATCATGCGAAGCTCTTCAAAACACAATTCCCGTATACGCTCATCCAAAAGATAGTCTATATCCACTTGGGAAGGTTCTACCAGTGAGGCTTCCGACCGTGCCCGAATGACGTTAATATCGGCGGCGGCAGCGGCTTGGTTCCCATTCAAAATATGGGCTTCTGCCCGTAACAGATACGTTTCAGCCAGCCGGAATATATACGATTCCCGGTAATTACGGAGAATGTCATAAGGCACACAGTGTTCGCCCAAGGCCGTTAAGAGTGGACTTCCGTTTGCATCTTTCAGGTAAAGCTCTTCCGGAATATCCCCCGCGACTTTCATAAAGAAGGGATAAAATTGTCTGACGGGATTAATCTGAGAGATAAAACCGTCTTTGACAATCCATTTACCGAATGCCGGAGAATCTTCATTGTCAATACGCCAATCCCGGATAATGAGATAATCCGCGTTACGCAAATCGCCGCTGTCATCCCATACTCCATTGCAGGCATAGTCGGTAGGCTGCATCCATCCCTGGGTCGCTCCGCCTTTTTCTGCTGTTCCATTGACAAAAGCCGTTGTCGTCACCTCATCTGCCGTGATAGTAATATTCAGATAATTGGGCAGAATGTCTCTCGGCATTAAACTGGAGTTGGGAGAAGCCGGATTTAAGTGGTCGAATTGAGAAGCCCAAAGCGATTCCCTGTTTCCGGAACTTCTGTTTTGATTTCCAGACCGGTGTAAATCGGAATAAGCGCTCCCTGTTTCATTGGCTTTCGTACCGAAACGGGCAGTCATCAGCGCTACACCCGGATAGTCAATTACACTTGTAGCCATGCTGATGGCATTGTTGTAATCGCCCAGCGAGACATACGTTTCGGCTAAAAGATGTTGTGCCACTTGTCTGGATACTTTACCATCTTTTACGGATTCGATATTAGCCAATAACGGAATGGCTTCCAATAAATCGTTTTTGACTTGAGTATAGGTATCCTGACGGGAAGCCCTGACAAAATCACGACGCGGCGCCGTGATTTCCTCCATAATCAGTGGTACGCCACCGAATAAATTCGCTAAAATACGGTATCCGAATGCACGGAAAAACAGTGCTTCGCCCCGAATCGTATTCTTTTCGGCTTCCGGCAGACCGGACGTTTCTATCCGTGACAAAATCAAATTTGCCTGATTCACGATAACGTATGTATTACGCCATGTATCCTCGACCACAAAGTATGTTGGAATCATGGTGTCTGCATATTTATTCAGTTTGTTTACATCACACGAACAAAAAGCAAGATCGGTTCCATACCACATCGAAACCCGATTGTCACCCGAGCCGCGATAAAACAGCAAATCCGTAGTACTGCGATAAAGATAATTAACTGCTGCCTGATAGTCAGTACTCGTTTCCAATGCAATTTCCGCCGCATAGATAGATAGCGGTTTTTCTTCCAAAAATTTACTTTCGTCACAGGATACGGCAAACAGCGCCATGATCACTGCGATCCCTGTTTTCTGATAAATAGCTTTCATATTTCTTCCTGTTTAAAAATCAAAATTAATACCCATTGAATACGTTCTCAAAAGCGGGTATTCGCCGCCCAGTCCCGAACTTGTTTCCGGATCCCAGCCGTCCCAATCGGTAAGCGTAAACAGATTGGTACCCGTCACATACACCTTGAAATTGTTGACGCCGATTTTCTTCAGGAGCGCCGAAGGCACCCGGTAGGAAAGCGTCAGATTCTGCAACCGTATAAAATTTCGCTGTATATACGGCGAGTAGGGATAATCCAGGGCCGGCGGAAAAAATCCGATTTGCCGGTAACGCGCATCCGGATTTTCCGGCGTCCAGTAATCCCACTTGAAGAAATTGCTCTGGTAAATATTGTCCGGATTGCTCAGTCCGCTGCCCGGCTGTGCATAATAATAATCCTTTCCGCCCTGAATCGAATTGATAAACGCTTTCAGTTCCCAGTCTTTATATCGCAATACGTTCTCGATGCTGAAGCGATAGGAAGGGTCGGTATATCCGAGAATCTTCCGGTCGTTGGCGGCCGTATATTTCCCGTCGCCGTCCAGGTCGCGCACCTTGTAGGTACCGTAGGTAAAGCCTTCCGGGATGATACCCGCATGATAGTCGGCCATCTGCCACATCCCGATCTGCTCGAAGTCATAACATACGCCGTAGGGGTGGTCTATGAAAATCTTGCTCGACACAAGGTCGTCTTCCCGACCGTCGCCGTCATTGTCTATGCCCAAAATACCGACCACTTTGTTTCGGTTCAGCGAATAGTTAAACGTGATATCCCAGCTGAAATCTTTCGTCTGTACGGGAATCCCGGTCAGGCTCAGTTCCGTTCCCCGATTCGCTAATTTGCCGATATTGGTAGGTATTGAACCGATGTTGTTGTTCATATAGGGGATGTTGATGTTGTAAAGCAAGTCATACGTATTGGAACGATAATATTCTAAATTACCGGACACTCTTCCGTTCAGTACGCTGAAATCCAGTCCGGCATTGAAGGAATTGGTCGTTTCCCATCTCAAATTTTCGTTAGCCATCGCACTGAGATAAAGCCCTTTTTCGGCCGGAGCGCCGTCGCCGTACAGATACGCATTCATGGATGACATTTTGGCCAGCGTCTGGTAGCGTCCTACGGTACGATTACCGTTCGAACCGTAGGAGAGGCGCAGTTTCAGGTTATCTATCCATTTCAGGTTGTCCCTGATAAAATTCTCCTCGCTCAGGCGCCAGGCCGCGGCAACCGATGGAAACACGGCAAACTTATTGTTTTTGCCAAATCCGGAGAATCCGTCTCGACGGACCGTACCGGTAAAGCTGTATCGATTGTTGTACGTATAGCCCAGACGCAGCATCGTATAAAGGCTGGTTTCCTGCCATGCATCGGACGAAATGACCTGCCGGGCAGCATCAGCCGCGCCCAGATAGTTGTATCCCAATACATCGTTGGAAAAATCGGAACCACTGGCGTTCGCCGTTTCATAGACTCTTTTTTCCACACCGTACACCAGGGTGGAATTGATGTCGTGTCTGCCAAACGTCTGCCTGTAAGTCAAAATATTATCAACCGTCCAACTGTACTGGCTGCTGTTTTGTTTATTACCTGAACCAAGCAGGTTTGCTCCCCAGGGATTAAAATTGTAATCCTTGTCATTGATCAGGTTTTGCGAGAAATTCAGGCGGTAATTCAAGCCTTTGACAAACGGGAGGTCCACATCAGCATAGAAATTACCGAAGAAATTATAACGTTTGTCCAAATTGTCCTGTTGCCTTATGAGCGCCGGATTCAAGTCGGTTTTGTATGGATAAACAATATATTCTCCCGTTTGCGGATCTGTAGCTGCACATACCGGAGGTAACCCGCTACTTACGCCCGCCACACCCGACCAGTCACTCAACGTAAAAAACGATTGCGTACCCATTTTCAACCAATCCGTAATTTTCGTATCCAGATTCAAACGGATATTGTAACGCTTGTACGTATCGTTGATCACCAGATTCTGCTGGTCGGTCAGGCCGATGGACATGAAATAGTTACTCAATTCGCTCCGTCCCCGGACGCTCAGGTTGTGCATCTGGATATAAGGATGGTCATTCGTTCCCAAATCCCACCAGTCGGTTTCCGTACCGTTCAGGTAACCGTTGACAGCATTCCCGTCCATGAAATGGCTGGAAGGATCCCAGTTCGGATTGGGCTGGAGCAAATCCGGCCCCGTCCGGCTCTCTTCCAGAAAACGGTCGGCAATCAGTTGCAGGAAGCCTTCCCGGTCCATCGGCCGCATTTTCTGGTTCGTCGATTCTTGAAGCGTGAACGTACCGGAATATTCGATAATCGGTTTGCTCATCGCCTTGACCGTCTTGGAGGTAATCAGCATCACGCCGTTGCTGGCCTGCGACCCGTAAATGGCCGCCGCGCTGGCGTCCTTGAGCACGTCGATGGATTCAATATCGCTCGGATTGATGTCCACCAGGCTGCCGCGGTAGATAATCCCGTCCAGCACAATGAGCGGTGAAGTACCGCCCGAAATGGAATTACGTCCGCGAATCGAAATGGAGGGATCGGTGCCGGCCTGCGTCACCGCACCCACGTTCAGTCCGGGCACGGTGCCCTGCAGCGACTGCCCCAGACTCACGTTCGGCGATTCCCGCAACCTGGACATGTCCGCACGCACCACCGAACCGGTCACGTCCTTCTTCCTGGCCGTACCGTAGCCGATGACCACCACTTCTTCCAGATTCTGCAAATCTTCCCTCATCGTCACGTTCAGCACATTGCCGGAAACAACCGCATCCTGCGAAATAAATCCGATGTACGAAAACGTGAGCGTCACATTCCGGCGACTGACCCGCAGGGAATAGTTCCCGTTGATGTCCGTCACCGTTCCGGTGCTGCTCGCGTCCTTCCGGACGATGTTCACACCGGCAAGCGGTTCTCCGGTCACATCCGTAACGGTGCCGGAAACTGTCAAATCCTCCTGGGCATGTG